>JAHWHO010000089.1 GCA_019323255.1 Candidatus Woesearchaeota archaeon | reverse complement strand
TTCACCCAGCCGCTGTCATAATCCGGCCCGGGGAAAACAGCTCTCGCATCAATTGTCGCGTTTAACTTAGCTTCATCAATGTCGAGTTGATTGGAGTCATTAACTAAGTAACCGCCGCTCTTCAATGGCCACCATGTATCGAATATTCCCGTCAATAAACTGCCATCGCCTATGAAATAGGTCGCGATTATATTTCCCAAAGCAGTAAAGTTGCCGACATTATTGTAGTTCATGTATGCCACTGTACGTGCAGGTGGTGCGGGAGATGTTTGGTTTTCTTTAGCCAATAGAGTTCCATATCCTGAAATTCCTAGTGTATTTTGGTATGTTTGATATATTTCATCACCGCTCAAAGTTCCATTATAAACTCTAACTTCATCTATCATGTCTTCAAAAGACCATTGTGCAGCCGTATACGCACCGACATTTATTTGGTTTAAATGTATTCCACTGTCGATATTAGTATCAGACCCAATCCAATTAGCGTCTACAAATAAGGTAAAATTATCATTTGAAGCATCTCTGGTTAGTGTGGCTAAATGCCAGTTCCCGTCATTGTAAGTTCCGCTGGTGACTATTAATCCTGTAGGATTAGATCCGTCATCGGCATTGAACTGTATTTTATGCTGGCCGTTCATACCGAAATAAAACCAATCAGACTCATCAGTTTTAGTGCCGCCTATCAACAGTCTGTGTTTTACACCAGTCGAATTCGTCTTAAACCAAACAGCATAACTGATATCATAATCCTCGGGGCTCAAAGACAGCGGAAGGCTGACATAATCATCGCTTCCATCAAAATAATACGCTCCGTCTACTATGCCATTATTTTCTTCAAAAACAGAGCCATTAATTGTCCCATCATTCTCATTTACAGTACTGTCTTGATAACTTCCATTCACATTTCCGTGGAAAACAGCCTTATAATCGCTCCAGATATCCTCAGGATTATAGCTTGTGCCTGTACCCGTTTCTACTTCAAAAGCGACTTGGCCATTTTCGTTAGCTACAACATAGTCTGTGTAGTTGTTAAAATAGACACTTAGATTGTTGCTACCGCAAACAGTCCAGACAAGCTGGTTGTGACCGTCGATACTAAACCCGTCACTTCCGTTCACTACAATAGGTGTGCCTGCAGCGACATCACTGCAGTCTATTTTGAATCTATAATCATAACTGTCATCCCACCATGCATAAGAAGAACACGCTAACATCAGAAAAACCAGTAAGCATAGAACTATTTTTCTCATTCTAACACCTCCCCCATTAGTCTCTAAGCTTCGAATATATAAAAAACTTTCCAGCTCATTTACTTTATTCTGCCCATTAGGTCCCCATACTGGTCTACATCCCAATACACCTTTCGGGGGGATTCACTTACTGTTTCCAGTATTTCTCGAAGTTCATTGAATTCTTCTCCTAAAAAGACAGGAATGCTCGCCCTCGTTGCAAACATAATAGGCACTTTGTCAATTTCTCTGTGTATAACACGAATTCCTCCTTTAATGATCCGACCGCGTCCCGTAGTAACGGGTGCAATGTAGCTTTCGGTGCATCCTAGATCGTTTTTAGTTACAACCAAGAAATCAGCATGATCTGGTTGAATTGGTACTTTTTCTACAGTCTCGACTTTAGGTCCAAAAAAAACATATTTTCTTCTGACACGAGTTTCTTCAGTATAACCTGGATGTGCAATAGCCCGGCCGAATGCAACTACCCCAACAATTTCATCCAATGGAATATCAGTATGATTTATTTTCCATCCTGTTGCAAGCCTGTACAATTCTCTTAATGAGATGGCAAACGGCGCCGTTCCATCCGATACATACTGCCCTGTCACACGTCGCCCATTTGGAAATTCTAGTCGTTCTAGATGATTGTTCTCAAAATATTTTGTAAAATCAGTCATGAATAAGTCTGTTTCTATCATTTTTCCACCTTTATAATTTTAGAAGAACATTTTATTTAAACACTTCTACAGTGCATATACGCCAATAGAAAATATATCTCCAACCAGATAATCTTAAGGGCCGCTACCGGGAATCGAACCCGGGCCTAGAGAGCCACAGTCTCTTACGCTACCATTACGCCATAGCGGCCATAGGCTTAGAAGTTCTCATTTGATTTTTAAATCTTCTTCTTTCTGATACTTGGCAGGGAATATCCTACAACGTATGTTATCCCTACAATTAGTGGGTTGTGAAATTCTGTGGCGACCTGCAGCAATAGTATGAGCCTGTTTGACAACAGGGTTATTATTGTCACATTGATCAGTGCGATTGCAGGGATGAGCAGCTTGGCGAGAACTTTTTGTCTTGGATGCAATTGTTCTATGCTGCGCAGAATGAATGTGAACATGTACCCAAATGTTGCTGCTATTCCAAATACAGTTATGTATAGAAGCCAGCCTTGAAGGGCTACAAGAAAAGGCACTAGAACTATGCTTATTAGAAAATTACCTACGATGGAAAGTATTAGTATTGTCCAATACAGAAGGTCATCAATGTTTCTGAATGAGTGGACTTGTTCCATTAGCGAGTGTTTTGTATTGCTGATTGATAAGGTTTGCGGCAATTTCTCTGAGCATATGCGAGATCTTGCTTTCCGGCTCCCAGTCCACTATTGGATAGCCGTTCTTGAGCGCTTCTTTCATTTTCTGCTCAAAAGGCACTACGCCCAGCACAGCATGGTTTGTGAATTCTGCTATATTTCCCGGGCTTAATTCTGTTTTGTCGCCTTGCGCCTTATTAACTATAACCCCTTTCACATTCGGGATTTTCTGCGCCATTTTTGTGAGCTCTACAACACTTGGAAGGTCCGGTTCTGTTACTAACACTGTAGGGTAGCCTGTTCCATACCATTTTAAGTCGTAAAAAGGTACATCAACTATTGTTATCGCATTTGCTGTTTCGAGGTCTTTCAGTGCTACTGAAGGGTGTGCCGCTCCTGATCCTGAACCGCTGAATATTATCTCGAGCCCTGCGGGATGTGAATATGCTGCATCTTTGAGATTCACACCATTTTGGAGAACCTGCTGCAGTGTCCTTTTAGGCTTAAGCACTCCGAAATGATAGCTTAGTTTCGGTGTCAGTAAGTCTGAATCTACCAATATTACTCTTGGGCAATACATAGAAAGCACTGTTGCAATATTCGCCGCGACTGTTGTCTTCCCCTGGCCTGCGTTTCCCGATACTAAAATGATCTTGTCATTCATCTCTTCCACTGATCATCTTTGCAATGTAGTTTAGGCATTCTTTAGTTCTCTCATAATAGTCGGTGATAATATCTATTGTCACTTCTATTGTCGAACCGTCATCAAGATAAGCGGACATTGTTACATTTCTCCTGAACTCATTTGCTCGTTTGAAATCTGCCTTGTCAATTTTTCTGAGCAGCAGGAAAAAGTCGCAAAAGTTCTGGATAACCTCATCTTTAGGATAAAGTTTCCTGCTCTGCTCAATCTTAAGCCTTGGCAGTTCCGGCACTTCTGCTATCTTGCCTTGTTTTTTCGCTTCTTCGAGCAGCGCGCTAAGCCCGAGCGAGATTGAGTTTATCAATCTTTGAATTATGCTTTTGATTACATCTACTGTTCTTGTGTACTTCAGGCTTACGGCTATGCTGTGGTCGGCTCTCTTTAGTTCCTGCGTCGCCAGCCTGTACGATTCAGAGTCTATCATCTTTAGCTTAAGTTTAAGATTGCCTGGGCGAGATCTCCTTTGGCAGCCTTGATCGCGTCTTCAGCTTCTTTCCTTGGCTTGCCTGTCTGCTCCATCACCGTCTTAATGTCTTCCTCACTTATTTCAGGTGCCGTGCTCTTCGCTTCTTCTCTTACTGGTCCTGTAATCTGCCATGTTTCCTGCCCCATCATATTGACTTTCGCAACTTGAGGCTCATCGATTACGAGGTCTTTGTCTGCACAGCGGATTATAACTTGCTGGGCCTCTATCTCCTCCTGTCGGATGCCCATTCTTTGCATGGCTTTCGCCATTTCTCGAGAATTTAATTTTGGTATCATTCTTCACCCTAATGCTCGTGTGCCCCATATATGCAGCGCCACGACTATTAGCATAATTATTACTGAAAAAATTATGACATGCCCTGGCTTAAATTCTATCTTGCTTTTGAAATCATCGAAGTAGCGGGTAATCCCTGCCGTACTCATTGGCATGTTGACTCTGTCTTTCGCCATGACTAGTTAGGAGTGATAGTCAGATATTTAAAGGTTGGGGTTGGGTAGGAATAAGCTACCTTCTGTCAGCCTCCTGGCCCAATGATCCGTCACTGGGGGCAGCATTGAACTGCCTGGACAGGCTGTCTGAGCATTCGACTTAGCGTCGTGTGACTTGCACCGGCAAGGGCTATCCGTTCCATCCTTTCTCATGGGAGCGTCTGCTCTTTCCTGCCGCTGTTGCCAGCGGGTTGAAGCATCATCCTCATACCACAAGCGGTATCGTTTCTGTGATGTTGCCATCCATTACTGGATCCCGAAGGTTGCCTTTCATGGTGGGTAGACTTTCCTCAGCTTGCGCCGTGACTCAGTACCTTCCCAACCCTATAGTAGTAATAGTTCTGAGCCTTTATAAAGGTTGCTATTTTTTATCGAGAACAAGCACTTTCAACTCTTCCTTCCCCTGCATCACTACATGTTCTTCAATCTTAAACCCCGATGCAAGCTTCTTCACAATATCTACGCCCTGCTTCATGCAAAGAACTACTTTGCCTTCCTCACTCAGCAGCTCATTTACTTTCTCAAAGAACTCGGCATAAATCTTGTCTATCCTTCGCTCATTCGCTTGTGAGGGCTGCACTGGCATCGTTACAATTTTATCCACAGTTCCCGGCGCAAACTTCAGATCTAGCCATTCTAAATCCTGCCTGCTGAACTTGATGAATTTATTTACTCCTGCGATCTTCGCATTCTTCTTCGCTGCGGCTATGTTGTTAAACTGTGAATCAATTGCAGTTATGTCCGGCTTATTATCTTCATCAAGATCTTTTATCTCAATCTCTAGAAAATTCGAAAATGCGAGTTTATCCCTGCAGAACTTGTTGACGCTGATATCATTTGCAATCAATGCTGCCTCGATTGGAATCACGCCGTGCCTGCAGAAGGGGTCTACTAATACATCTTCACAGTCATACTCTGCGAAATTCAGCAATGCTGCCGCAATATTCCCACGTAAAGATTCCCGTCCAAGAAATACTCTGTAATCCCTTTTCCCCAAGTCTATGCCTGCATAATCCAAACCAAAATAGCATTTTCGGCCCCGTACTAAAATAAAATAGGGATACTTTGCTCCTTTGAACTGGACTTTGATCTTCCTTTCTCTGAACACTGTTGCAATTTCCTGCTGCACTTCAAATGATGTGAAGTCCTGCGAGCCTTCTCTTTCACATTCTATGCTGACTGTTCCTTTGTTCTCGATCTCAGGAATATTTTTCTTAATGTCTTCAACATCTTCCGCTTCAAATTCCGCGAGCAGTTCAATAGCCCTGTTAAATGTTCGCCCATAGTATGTTATTTCTGCAAGCTGCTCTTTCGTGCATTTTACAAAAACCAGTCCTTGCTTAACATCTGCTTTAACTTCAAAAATATCTTCGAGCTCTTCTTTAGCTGCGCCTTCAAGCCCTTTGTTTGTTAGAATTAGCGCTTTAATCTCCATTCTCGAGCACTTTGGTGAAGCTCCTGACTTTGTCTCCGTCGTCGAGCTTCATCACCCTGACTCCTTGTGTGTTTCTTCCTATTATGCTGATGCCCTTCACCGCTGTTCTTATGAGAACTCCTTTCTGGGTTATTATCATAATCTCTTCTTCATTATCTACTGCAGCTATAGCCGCTACTCTTCCGTTCTTGTCTGTTATTTTGATGTTGATTACACCTCCTCCTCCCCTTGCTGTCTGCCTGTAGTCTTCCATCGGCGTTCTTTTTCCGTATCCTTTCTCTGTTATTGTCAAAAGCGTCTTGTTGGGGTATGCAACCGTCGCTCCGACGACCTTGTCATCCCTGAGTCTTATTCCTCTTACACCTGTCGCAGTTCTTCCAACAGCTCTGACATCTTTCTCATTGAACTTGACTGCGTTTCCGTTTGCTGTCGCAATAATAATATTTCTCTCGCCATCCGTCAATAGCACCTGTATAAGTTCATCTTCTTTATCAAGGCCCAGCGCGCGTATGCCTCCCCTTCTTGGGTTGCTGAACTGATCCAAACTTGTTTTCTTTACTGTGCCCTGCTCTGTGACCATAAACAGGTAATTGTCTTTCTTGAATTCCTTGACAGGGATGAATGCTGTTATTTTCTCGTCATTCTCAAGCTGCAATAGGTTTACTATCGCAGATCCTTTTGCGTATCTTCCTGATTCAGGTATTTGGTGGACTTTTAGCCAGTGCACTTTCCCAATGTTTGTGAAAAGCAGAAGATAATCGTGGGTATTGGCTACGAACAGGTCTTCTATGAAGTCTTCTTCTTTTGTCTCTGCGGCTTTGATTCCTCGTCCTCCTCTTTTCTGTTGTTTGTATGCATCAGGAGACATTCTTTTGACATAGCCTGCATGCGTGATTGTCACAACTACATCTTCAGGTTTTATTAGGTCTTCACTCTCGAACTTTTCTATCGCTTCTGATATTGTGGTCCTTCTCTCGTCACCGTATTTCTGTTTTATTTCTTCAAGTTCTTTTTTGATCAGGTCCAGTATTCTTTGCTCATCAGCAAGTATCGCTTTTAGTTCTTCAATTAGCACGAGCAGTTCTTTGTGTTCGTTCCTTATTTTTTCCTGTTCAAGCCCTGTCAGCCTTCTCAGCGTCATGTCAAGTATTGCTTGTGCCTGTTTTTCTGTCAGTTGGTAGTCCTGCATAAGCGCCTTTTTAGCATCCTCTGCGCTTTTGCTTTGTTTTATCAGCTGCACTACGTCATCTATGTCGTTAAGTGCGACCAGAAGTCCTTCTAGTATATGTGCTCTTTCCTCAGCTTTTGTGAGGTCGAACTCTGTTCTTTTCCTGACTACGTTTCTCCTGTGCTCGACGAATTCCCTTACGAGTCCTTTTAGTGTGAAGACTTTCGGCTGGTTCTCAACAAGTCCAAGAAGCGTGATTCCGAAAGTATCCTGCAATCTTGTATGCGTATACAATTGGTTTAGCACGACGTCTGCGTTAGCTGCCTGCTTTAGTTCTATGACTATTCTTAGTCCCTGCCTGTCGCTCTCGTCTCTTAAGTCTGATATTCCCGGTATCTTCTTGTCATTGACTAAGTGCGCGATGTCCTCTAGCAGGGTTGCCTTGTTGACCATGTAGGGGATTTCTGTTACTATAATGCGCTGCTTGTTTTTGTGCTCTTCTACTCTTGTCTTTGCCCTGACTATTGCTTTTCCTTTTCCGGTTTTATACGCGTCCAGTATTCCTGCAGTGCCCATCATCACTCCGCCTGTTGGGAAATCCGGCGCCTTAATGAACTGCATCAGGTCTAGTACTGTTGCATCCGGGTTGTCGATATAGGGCGCAACCCCGTCGCATACTTCCACGAGGTTGTGCGGCGGTATGCTTGTTGCCATTCCTACTGCAATGCCCGAGCTTCCGTTGATAAGCAAATTTGGCAGTTTTGCCGGAAGCACTAATGGCTCTTTGAGGCTGCCGTCGAAATTCGGCACCCATTTGACTGTTTCTTTGTCGATATCATGCAGCAACTCCTCTGCTATTCTCCTTAGCCTGGCTTCTGTATACCTCATCGCTGCGGCATTATCGCCGTCTATGCTTCCGAAGTTTCCCTGGCCCTGTATTAGAGGATATCTTAACGAGAAGTCCTGCGCCATCCTTACTAATGAAGCGTATGCTGCGGAGTCTCCGTGAGGATGGTATTTTCCGAGCACCTCGCCGACGATTCTTGCGCTTTTCTTATAGGGCTTATTGTGGAGCATGCCCATGTCCCACATTGCATAAAGTACCCTTCTGTGCACGGGTTTTAGGCCATCCCTTACATCAGGCAGCGCTCTGGCTACTATGACGCTCATAGAGTAATCTAGGTAGGAGCTTTTCATCTCCTGCTCTATGATACTTGGAATTACCTTTTGTGTCTCACTCATAGAACTGTCCTCTTGTCGACGGTAAATATGAAATTTTGGGCATTTATAAGCTTATTGGTTCTTATTCTGTCCCAGAAGTTCCTTGACTCTTTTGTCAACTTTTTTCTCGATTTCCTTCGGCACGCCCTTTGGAAACAGCCCTTTTCCTTTGAACTCTGGGCCTTTTGTTTCCGTCTCAAGTTCTTTAGCTTCGCGTACTGCTTCTGCTATCTCTTTTGCATAGTCTTCTTGCTCTGGCATGTCTACAACGTCAAGTTCGCCGACTTTTTCTGTGTACGGCTCTACTGCTGTTGATATCTTGTCGTCCGTTATCGGCTCAATTGTGTCATATGTCTCAAGTTCTCCTGCTACTTCTTTCTCTTTTGCGTCTATTGCTTTCTCTATTTGTGCCGCATTCTTAAACCGGCCTTTGAGTTTGCTCGAGTCTATATCGAAATAATCATAGAATTTTTGCGAGAGCCTTATGAGCTTGGTCCTGCCTGACTTTTCTCTTGTTATGAATCCGTGTTTCTCAAGATATGATAAATGGTCATATGCTTTGTTTGTTCTTATTTTCACGACTTTGCTCTGCAGGACCGGCGCTTTGTACGCTACAACTGCAAGTGTTTCGAGAATGCTTTTGGGAAGCTCTGTTTTTGTCACGATTTTCCTGACGACGGGAATGAACTGCTCCTTTACTGAGAGCCTCCATGTTCCTTCGTCTTCTATTAATTTTATTGGCCCTTTTATGTCTTCCTGGAGCTCCTTCAGCACTTTTTCTATTTCTTCATCTTTCTTTCTGCACAATACTGCAATCTCGTGCACCGTGAGCCTTTTTGCTGACGCGAAAAGCAGTGCCTCTACTGCATGTTTAATGTCCATTTCTCACCTTCTTTTTTGATTTTCCCTTTTTCTTCGATATGTTTTAGGAACGGCGTCAATTGTTCAGTTTTCACGCCCATAATTACTGCAAGCGCCTCTGTGGTCTGGTTTTGCTGCTTGAGCGCGTACTTGATGAAATTGTTGAATACATTGAGCGCATTCGCATCAATGTGTTTCTTCTCCATCTGCAGCGTCCTTACCATGCTGTCTATGTGGTGCATCTTTGACTGGAAGTCATTCAAAAACCCTGATAGGTCTTGCATGGTTAATGTTATTGTCTCTGGTTCTAATATTTCAACAGAGCTTGGCATGCTGTCAAAGCAGAAATCTAACAGTTCTCGCGGGTTCTTGAATCTTATTTCAAGTTCTGCAAACGATGTGAAAAGAGTATCTTTCTGTTCTGGTTCTGCTATATCTTCCCGTAAAATTTCAAGCTTTTCTTCTTGCAGTTTGTCTATGTGTTCTTTTAGCTTTTTCTCTATATATTCCTTTGGTGCGCCCAGTATGTCGAGTATGCATCTTGCCACTATTGGTTTTTGTTCCATATTACTTCACCTTTCTCTTTTGTTTTTTAAGCTTTTGAAGTTTTTCCCCTAATAAATATGTTTTCATTCTGGAATAGTAAACAAAGTTTTTAAGTTGCCTTTATAAAATAATTCTCGGGGTGTATTAATGGGTTTATTCGATAAGAAAAATAAGGCTGGGCTGCCATTGCCGCCTCCGCCACCGAGACAGCCAGAGGTTGCGCCCGAAATTCCGGAACTGCCGCCTCGGCCCAGTGCTTTTGAGCCTATACAAGCTAGAGAAGAAGTGCTGCCTATCGAAGCCCCTGTTCCTATTCTTGTGAGGGAAGAAGAGGTGGAATATATCGAGCCTCCTCGGGCTCCGTCTAAGAGTTTCGTCGCTATTGAAGACTTTAAGAGCATAATAAACAACAGCAATGTTGTCCGGGCGAAAATCTCAGAAGCTGAAGAATTGGTTAAGCATCTTAGCGATATTAAGTCCGAGGAGGAGCGTCTTTTTGAGCGTTGGAGAAGTTCTCTGGATCAAATCGAAAAGAAGCTCAATTATGTTGACAAAGTGATTGAAAAGGCCCAAAGGTGAGAAGTATGGATATCAAAGCGCCGGTTTTCGTAAAAATTGATGAGTATAAGGACGTTGCAGATATAGTTTCCTTGATGCGCGAGAAGATAACGCAGGCCAAGTTTTTGCTTGACAAAATCGCAGAGATTAAGGCGAAGGAAGACTCTGAGCTTGCCGCATGGTCAAAAGAGCTCGAGGATGTTGAAGCGAGAGTCCATAATATTGACAGGGTGATTTTCGAATCTTGAAAATGGAAGAGGATGTGTTTTATGTCGGTGTAAGCGACCCTGCAGGTCTTAGGCGCGACTGCCTTCTGGGAGGCAAAGCCCTGTTGGACATTCTTAAGCGCTATGAAGTTTCCAAAGAGCTGCGGGAGAACAAGCTCAGCTATACTCACGAACTGAAGAGAGTTTTCGACGAGATCCTTGTGCTTAACAGGAAGATGCGGAGCATGCTGCCTAAGGTCCCTGAAGCTCCGGGTATTGCATCACCTGTCAAAAAAAATGTGAAAACGTCCTTGCCTAAGACGCACATGGACATTCTTGAAGACGAACTTGCGAAGATTGAAGAAAGGCTTGAAGCGCTCAAATAGGTTTCTTTACAATAACATTTAAAAACCATCTAGATTGCGTTTTCTTTACGCGCGGCGGTAGCGAAGCGGTCAAACGTGGCAGCCTCAAGAGCTGTTGGCTTAGTGCCTTCGCAGGTTCGAATCCTGCCCGCCGCATCGCGCTTCTTCTCTAATAATGCGAAGCATCAGAACGGTTACCAGATCCATGCGGCGGAAGGTCGCGAACGTCAGTGAGCAAGACCTGCCCGCCTAACACTTATGCGCCCTTCTCACAAACGGATAAAGAATAAGCAGTATTACCAAAGTGCCGATTCCTGCGACCAGGAAGCCCAGGCTATAAGAAACTGTCATGACAAAGCCTATCAGAAATGTAACTGCTGCCTGAAACAGTTTCTCAATCTGCACCTTGATCTAGATCATGGTTGCCTTATACCTTTTTTTTATCGTGAAATTGGCGAGATAATGGTCGTCAATAAATGAGTTTCTTGCAAAATAGTAGCCGAACAGCAAAGCGATAAGGAAGCCCACCACATAAGGATTTTGCAGTCGGGATACGAGGATAATTATTCCCGGAAATAAAAGCATCTCGATGAAGAGCAGTCTGTGCACGCCAATCTTTTTCAAGAATTTCAGGTTGTGCCCGATAATAAACCAAAATACTCTTGAGAGCGCCATAACTGCGCCAACAAGCACTACCGGAAATCCTAGCGAAACAACAAAAGGCTCTTTGTAAGCAGTCAGGCCAAGCAGGGACGCACCAATAACTCCTAAGAAGCAGGAAACCCAATAAAATCCTGTTCCTCTGAAGCGCTTCAGCTGGGTTAGTATTTTTTCTCCTTCGACATCTTCTGCATTGTATTCCATTTTTGGTGTGAATAAGGCAAAAGCGATCAGCAATCCAACTACATCAAATACTAAATATGCTTTTATCGGCATGAGCAAAGAAATCTTCGATAATAAAGGTAGCGCGAGTATAATTACTGCAGATATCAGTGAAGCATTAGCCTTAACCTTGCCATCAATTTTAGAATATTCATTTTCCTTGCGCAGTCCTACGAGCGTATTGTGCAGGAATGCTCCTGCTGTTCCTGATGTAAATGCAAAACCGAATGCGATGAATACTGAACCTAAAATAAAGTACAGTAAAGAATCACCGAGGATAAATGCTAATGTAGAAGCAAGCATAGATACTTTAGCAAATATCAGTGCTTTCTTATGGCCCAGCTTGTCAGCAACATATCCTGAAGGAACTTCGAGAAGGAAGCCGGCGAGCCAGCCCAGTCCTGTATAGACTCCAACCTGCTGGGCGGTTGTATTTGGCAAAGACAGGAAATACAGCGCCAGGATCGGGATATAGTTTCTCCTGTTCGTCAGAATCAGCAAGAAATACTTCC
>JAHWHO010000014.1 GCA_019323255.1 Candidatus Woesearchaeota archaeon | reverse complement strand
CTCGGCCATTTCAAGAATATATCTTACTTTGCTATTGTTGTAGACAGCATCCCTGACTAGCGAGGGAACTCTGGCTTTGTTTTTCAAAACTCCTTTTATAGTGCTGCAACCATTATTGCAAAACGTATGGAACACGTACATCTGAGTTCCGTAATCCTGCATCTGGGTAAGAATACAATAAACTAACCCACGGAAAAGTTCATCATCAGAATGAGAGCCAACAATAGCCTGCTCTCTTGCGTGCATTTGCCCCGCAGCATCAAAATTAGCTTCCTCAAGAAGAAGATCTTCAGGGGTTCTAATGCCATAACCAAGATCGTCTTGGGCAATTCTCTCAAGCGCCAGATCTACGTCGTGAAAATAATCCGTTACCCCCATAAAAGAAGCGGGTAATGACGCAGTATTAAAGCATTATGGTTTTTTATTAATATCCAGCCCATAAAAGTCTACCAGCTTAAGCATACCAATAACAACGCTATCCATAGCATCAGATAATTGCGGCTGATACCGACTTAGTGTGCGAAGTGTTTGTTTTATTCCCCGATAAATTACCTGCATAGGCTTTAAGACTTGGACTAATAATTCCAGTTCTCTTGGATTCTCGAGCAAGCGCGGCAAATCTGCACGTACTGCCTCATTTAAAATAAAGAATTCATTGGCCCCCTTAAATCCTGCCTGTGTGACTGCCAAAAGCAGTTCCTTGCCTTCCATTTCTCTTATTGCGCTTGCAGAATTTGCTAAGTTATGCAAATACTGAGCCCATATATGTTCAACATGTTCCTTAATAGTGTAATCGGATATCTGCATATTAAGGACGGCTTACGTCTTTCTTTAATAGTTTTGCGCCGAAACAATATTAAATAAGATAGAAAAAGACAACAGTATGATAATAACAACAACAGAAAATGTGCCTGGCGAGGAAGTCCAGGAAATTCTCGGTATAGCTAAAGGCAGTACGATAAGGGCAAAGCACCTTGGCAGGGATATCATGGCAGGACTGAAGCATTTAGTCGGCGGAGAGCTAAAAGGCTACACAGAAATGCTTTCGGAAGCACGAGACCAGTCAATGAAAAGAATGGAAGAGGAAGCGAATAAAATGGGTGCAGATGCGATAGTCAATGTAAGACTGGTTACTGCAGAAGTAATGCAGGGTGCAGCAGAAGTATTAGCATATGGAACTGCAGTGAAACTTAGAAAAACGCAACAACAACATTAGTTACAAGAACACACAATAATCCGACGCTTACAGACTTCCAGATAACGGAAGCCTTTTTCTTGCTGAAGCATTGCAAAGTTGTCAAGAGCATCCTTCCTCCATCTATAGGGCCTAATGGAATCAGGTTGAACAGACCAACGCCGAGATTTAAGACGAACAGCCAGAACAACAGATCCTTAACCCAGATAAACGAATTAGCAAGTGGAGAAGTATCTTTCAAAGGCTGTTCAACATATACGCCGAATAATGGCGTCTTTGTCTTCGGGTTCTCACCAAGAGTAATGTCATATGCGGCTGCACTTGTCAGTACACTGAGAGTTTCCCCCGGGTGTTTTGATCGAATAGCATCAGAGAATTCTTCTGTTGAGGAGATAGAAGTTCCATCAATGGCGAGAATAGACTCTCCCGGATGCAGGCCTGCAAGCTCAGCAGGTGAGTTCTCGCCCATCATATCTGTGATGACGACTTTGTTATCGTAAAGCTGGTCCGCAATAGGGTTAAAAACAGATGAAAGAAGCATAAGGAACACAAAACCAAAGAATATGTTTGAGAAAGGTCCTGCAGCGAATACTGCCAACTGGTGCTTCGGCTTGGCTTTAGCAAGCACTTTTTCATCAGGCTCAACGAAAGCGCCTGGAATTAACGGAACAAGTGCACCCAGAACGACAAGACCTGAATTCTTAACCTTCATGCCCAAGGCCCTTGCCATGACGCCATGCGCCCCTTCGTGAACTACCAGCACTGCGAAGATGCTTATGATCCAGTAAGCGAAAGGAACATAGAAAACACCTTTAGCCTTAACGGGCAGGACAACGCCGACAGATGGTGCGCTCGCGCCTATTATTAGATTAATCAGGCTCCTTATAAGGTCAAAAGAGACAATCGCCATGCCTATAAAGCCAATAGCGATTATAAAAGGAGCCCCCTTTATAAGCAAGGGCTTGATCTTATTCGCTAGCTTGTCCATAGTCTTAAGCCCGGCTTTAGTACGGTACATAGCAACATACATAACGCCAAGGAAACGCTGGAACGTGAGCTTCTTCCTGTTCTTGATGACCAGAATAGAAAGAACTGCCACTAAGACTAGTGTTGCTATAAGGTCAAATGACATATATGGGCAGAGGCAAAGATTATTAATAAACATTTCCTTTTAAAGCAATATGGCCTTCTTAACTACTCAAGAAGAGTAAAAAAATAGAAAGGTTTATAAAGGTTGAGCACATATACCATTACCGAGGGACAACAAAATGAGGTTACTAACAGCATTATTGGTTTTGGCCGTGTTCACAGCTGGATTCGGCTTAGGCGGGATGATAGCATTGAACTTTCCTGGTGGAGAGCCCGTGCTTGCAACCCAGACCGTTCTACATAGAGGACTAAGCTCAAGCGCTGCACAAGTAAGTGGAGAAGTGGCAGATTCAAGCTTATCAGCAGTTAAAACAACTCCTGATGAGTATAGCTGGCCTCAGGAAAGGCCATCTCCGAGCGACTGGATCAGTGAGGAACAGATCCACCTGGGCCAGGAAAAGGTATGCTTTGATATGCCGACAGGCTATACAGCAGAATGGGCAACATTCGCGGATACTAACAGTATGGACCCTGTATTTGACCAGGGCAGCCACGCGATCCAGCTAAAGCCGCACAGTATATCGGATATTAAAGTAGGCGATATCATTACTTTTGATACAGAGTTTGGTAAAATAATCCACAGAGTCGTAGAAATAGGTTATGATGAAGACGGATGGTATTGCCTGACAAAAGGCGACAACAACAGATATCCTGATGGTATAAAAGTTAGATTCGAGGATATATCTAAAGAAGTTGTTGCAATTATCTACTAAACAAATATATATTTCTTCTTTTCTTAACTTTTTATGAAAGAGACAACCTATGACATAAACACTCATAAATTCCAGAGATTCTTCATAGATTATTTTGGGATGAGACCTGCAAATGCGCCAATATCCTGCAGGCGCGAAGCTTTTTCAGACATAGCAGATGTGCTAGAAGAGGTCAAGAAAGGGTGTGCGGGAGATGTTATATTAGATGCGGGGACTGAGCCATTCTTATTTGAATTATATTCCAGGCGGAGAAAAAGGATCGCACTTCGTGCAAACAATGGCGGCGGAGGCCTTTTTGCGAAGGGCAAGCCCGAAAGCTTAGAAGTTGTAATGCACCCGAATCCAGACTTGTCATACGCGACATTAAGCGGGAACTGGAACTTAGAGTTCTTTGAACAGGAGCCCGCAGTTACGAAAAAAACGAAATATACTTCGCAGTTGTACTTAAGACCCCATAGTGCGATAGGACTTCACCTGCTCAATGATCCGGCAGAAGCAGGCCTTAGCAGAAGCGAAGTAATGGAAAAAATATCGGAACTCTTTTTCAGAAATATTTACTTCGCAACGGAAAAGCAAATCAATGGCTTTATTGGCGCAGAGGTTTACATGCACGCGCATGCTGATCTCGCGATTAATGATGATGACTTTTGGCCCAAAACACCATATACGAGTTTCCCGGTCATTGAATGGGCTGTATGCTTTAAGTCTACGCTAACAGATGGAAACCATATCGAAAAATTCACGAAAGAAATGGTTAGAAAAACGTTCAATATGCCTGCATATCTCCAGACAAAGCATGAGGAAGGAAAGTGCGTTTTCTCACTGATGTTCGAAGTGCCTTAGTTAAACTTTTAAACTAAGAGCTTTCTTTCTGCAATATGGAGGATATCCAACTCTGGAAAAAAGCGGGTGCGGCAGCAGCAGAAGCACTTGAATACGGCAGAAAGCTGATAAAAGAAGGCGCAGTGATAAGAGAAGTCTGCGATAAGATAGACCAGAAAATACTCGATCTTGGAGCAAGGCCTGCATGGCCGACGCAAGTAGGAATGAATGAAGTCGCTGCGCATTATACGCCGGACCATGATGATGATTCAGAGTTCAAAGACCAGTTAGTGAGCATAGATGTTGGCGCGCATGTTGATGGATATGTAGGAGACAATGCATGCACAGTTGATTTATCCGGAAAATATTCGCACTTAGCTGAGGCTGCAAAAAACGCACTTGAAGCTGCATCAAAAGTTATAGGACCTGGAGTGAAGTTAAGGAATATCGGCAGGGAAATTGCTGCGGCAATGAAAACACATAATGCTGTTCCTGTAAAAAATCTATCAGGACACGGAATCAACAGGTGGGAAATACACGATTACCCTTCGATCCCTAATTTTGACAACAATGACGAAGATGAGCTTGAAGCAGGGCAGATAATTGCAATAGAACCTTTCTCCACAGATGGAATTGGCGTTGTCGATGAGATGGAACAAGCAAATTTGTTTTCTTTGATACAGGCAAAGCCCGTCAGGAGCCAGTTTGCGAGAGAAGTGATGAGATTTGTGGAGCAGGAATACAAAAATCTGCCATTTTGCACAAGATGGCTGATCAAGGAATTTGGACAAGGAAAGACAAATCTTGCATTGCGGGAATTGCAAAGGGTTGGAAATGTGAAAGCTTATCCTCCGCTTGTTGAGAGAACAAGGGGAAAGGTTGCGCAGTTTGAGAATACTTTCTTGGTTACTGATAATGGAGCAGAATTATTGACGAAGTTTTAATCAACTGATACGGCAATACCCTTAAGAATGCGTTTTTTCATTCTTGTTAAAACTGCTGCTCTAATCTGCTGTATCCTTCCTCTAGACAAGCCAAGATCTTCACCAATGCTTGTATAATTCCTTTTTCTAAAGAATGAATTATGGATAATATGCCATTCGCGGTCCGTAAGATCAAGGAGGTCCTGCCTGACAATAGCACATAAATCCTCATGTTCCAGCGCCTCAACAGGCCAAGCATCATCATCGGACATGTCGCGGCCGCTTCTGCCTTTTTCAATTACGGGTTCGCTTTGAGCAATATGCTCTAACAGTTTAGCTGCAGAAGTGTCACTGCGCTTGAATCTTTCTTTAACAAATCTAAAAAGCTCCTCGGCACTTGGATAATATCCACGTTCGCTATAGATTCTGTTCTGGAAGGCATGGATAATTTTCCTCTGATCCTGCACTGAAACGGGAATATGAACTAAAGGCCGCTTTTGAACGTACTCAGACTGAATTCGCTGCAAAATCCAATAAGAAGCATAATTTGCCAGCCTACCAACAAACGGGTCGAATGTATCAACAGCCTTAATTAATCCCAGATTTCCCGCGGAAACCTTTTCAGGCATTGGATACTTCCGGTATGCAAGCTTTGCGATACGAACAACTAAGCGCAGATTACAATTTATCAAAGTCTGCCGGGCAGCGTATCGTTTGGAGTCAGGATTTCTGATTCTAAGATAAGTAGTAGCGAGTTCGAATTCTTCTTCAGCAGACAGCAAAGGATATTGATTAATCTCTTTCAAGTATTGCTCAAAGGAATCCCGAATTCTGGTTTTCTGCATATGAGCCGTGCAAAATATTATTATTAATAAGGATTATTTATTTTCTATATAGAAAAGAATTAAGCCTGAACAGATACATTTATAAACGCCAAAGGTTTCTTTTTAGCAGGAAAAAACACTATTTTATCGTCGATAACTTTGGGTGAGGATAAATGTCTCAAGAAGAACAGAAAGCAGTCAAAACTGGCGAAGAATACGGTGCTGAAGCAATCCAGGTACTCGAAGGGCTTGAGCCGGTAAAGAAAAGGCCAGGCATGTATATCGGAAGCACCGATTCTAGGGGGCTCCACCATCTGGTATGGGAAGTAGTAGATAATGCCATAGACGAAGCGCTAGCAGGACACTGCAACAAGATAATTGTTACGGTCCATAAAGACGGGTCAGTCAGCGTAACAGACAATGGAAGGGGAATCCCTGTTGCGATGAATCCTAAATACGGGAAAACTGCGCTGGAAATGGCGCTGACAATGCTCCATGCGGGCGGGAAGTTCGAGAAAGGCGCATATACTGTAAGCGGCGGACTGCACGGCGTAGGAGTTTCTGTTGTAAATGCACTATCACAAAAATTGAAGGCTGTTGTGAAAAGGCAGGGCAAAATTTACACCCAAACTTATGAAAGAGGACACCCGCTCGGCCCGGTAATAACTGAAGGAGAAACTGATGAAACGGGCGTGACAATAAGATTCTGGCCAGACCCAAATGTGTTTGAAACAACACAATTCAGCGACGATATCCTAGTTGCACGATTAAGAGAGCTTGCTTTCCTGAATAAAGGACTGCTAATCATATTCCATGATGAAAATAACGACAGGACAGAAGAGTTCAAGTACGATGGGGGAATCAAAGAATTTGTCGCATACCTAAACAAGGGCAAGAAACCATTGCACAATGTAGTCTACATAGAAAAAGAAAAAGACAAAGTTGAGGTTGAAGTAAGTTTCCAGTACACAGACGCGTTCTCAGAAACAGTATTCAGCTTCTGCAATAATATCAACACACACGAAGGCGGAAGCCATTTGACGGGCTTTAAGACAGCGCTTACGAGGGTGCTAAAGAATTATGCAGAGAAACACAAGCTCGTGGACAGCAAGATTAACCTTACAAGCGACGACTTCAAAGAAGGGCTAACAGCAATCATAAGCGTAAAAGTGCCAAACCCGCAGTTCGAAGGGCAGACAAAGTCAAAGCTCGGCAATTCAGAAGTAAAAGGAATAACAGACAGCGCAGTATACGAAGGCCTGACGACATTTCTTGAAGAAAATCCTTCTGTAGCAAAAATCATACTCACAAAAAGCATAGATGCTGCAAGAGCAAGAGAAGCAGCAAGAAAAGCGCGTGAATTGGTTCGCAGGAAGAGCGCTCTTGAGACAGGCATGCTGCCCGGCAAGCTGACAGACTGTACAACAAAAGACAAGGAAAGAGCAGAATTGTTTTTGGTTGAGGGAGATTCTGCGGGCGGATGTTTTTGTGGAGATGTTAAAGTCGCTTTAGCGGACGGCAGAAATGTTACTTTTAAACAGCTAGTAAAAGAGGATAGACAAGGCAGACAGAATTACTGTTACACAATTATGGAAGATGGGCGGGTTGGAATACAGAAGATTGAGAATCCTAGAATTACTAAAAGGAATGCTGAAGTTATTAGGATCGTGTTAGACAATGAAGAAGAAATTGAGAGTACACCGGATCATAAATTTTTGCTAAGAACCGGACAATATAAGCAAGCCAAAGATCTTACAATTACTGATTCAATAATGCCTTTGCGAAGGAAATT
>JAHWHO010000088.1 GCA_019323255.1 Candidatus Woesearchaeota archaeon | reverse complement strand
TGCGGCGCAACATTTTCTCAATTCCATGTATAAGTATATTCAGATCAAGCACCTTGATCTCCAGAACCTGCCGACGGCTGAAGGCAAGAAGCTGCCGTGTCAGGTCCGAAGCACGGGTTGAAGCTGCCAGGATCTGCTTCAGTTTTTCCCTCAAAGGATCACCTTCTTTAAGTTCCTGGACAGCGAGCTGCCCATAGCCGCTGATAACAGTCAGTAAATTGTTGAAGTCATGGGCGATCCCGCCGGCCAGGCTGCCGATCGCTTCAAGCTTTTGTGATTGTCGCAACTGCTCCTGAAGATCACTCATTTCTTTCTCGGTCTTTTTACGCTCAGAGATATCCCTGGTAACGCCGAGAATCCCAACAGCATTCCCCTCCGGATCACGAAGAAAAATAATTGAACTCTCTGTCCAAACAGTACTACCATCCTTGCATTTCTCCTCGAGTTCTATTGTTGTAATCCTGTTTAAATTCTTTTTTCTCGAATTTTCTATTTCAATTTCACTCTTAAAAACATTAAAGGCAACTTCAAGAGAAGCTGGTGTAAGAATCTCCTCCAATGTTTGCTTAAGCGCTTCTTCCGCGCTATATCCTCTGATGCGTTTTACTGAAGGGCTGACATATGTAAAACGAAAATCCATATCCGCTGTCCAGATAATATCCGTAATATTCTCCGCAAGCAGACGATAACGTCTCTCACTTTCCGATAATGCCTCCACGGCCTGTTTTTGTTCAGTAATGTCACGAAAGAGTCCAAGCATGTAGGTTTTATCCAAAATTATAGGTCTTGCACTAATCGCAGCATAAAAAATATTACCATCCTTTCTCTTTACTGGTATATCTTCAGCCAGAACTTTCTCACCACGTACCTGTTTATCAAACTGTTTCAGAACATAGGACTGAGCTTCTTCAGGGTGGATGTCCATAACAGTCAAGTCCTGAATTTCTTCATGTGTATAACCAAGCATTCTGCAAAAAGTATTATTGGCCATATAATGTTTCTTACTTTTCAAATCTGTCAGAAGTATACCGTCGGTGGCATTGTCAAAAACAATTCTGAATTTTCTTTCAGAATCCTGTAATTTTTTTTCAGCCTCTGTATACGCCGTAATATCTTCGACAATGAATATAGCTCCAGTTATTTTATTCTGCACAAGAAGAGGGACTCCCTTTACATTAACGTTTAATGGCGGACCGAGTGAGGATGCCGGAAGAGTTATATTTTGCAGATTCATCGTTTTTCCTCTTAATACACTTGCATGATCTTCAGCGATTCCCGTCTCTATTATTCCTGTATTGGTCAAAATATTCTGGCCAATGTAATCTTCCGCTTTAACCTGTCCTTGTAATAAAACATCAAAATGATGAGGATTGGCATCAACTATATTCCCTTCCGCATCAACCACAATTATTGATATGGGGGCCTGGTTGAATATATTGCGGTATTTTGTTTCTGATTCTATTATCTTTTGCTCTGATTCTTTCCTTTCGGAAATATCCCTCGAAATGCCGAGTACTCGTTTTTTACCGCCTACCTGTATGATCTGGGCACGTACATCGACCGGTACGATAGTCCCATCCTTCCGCTTTATAGCGGACTCAGCTTTTAGATTACCATCTTCTAAAAGAATTTTATCTCTGGAGGGAAAATATTTTGATTGTTCCGGAGCTACTATTTGAGACAGGTTCATTTTAAACAACTCTTCTTTTGTGTAACCGGTAAGATCGCAGGTTGCTTTGTTAACATAAATCAAAGAACCGTCAAGCTCGCGCAATTGTACGGAATCCGTTGCAGCATCAAGCAATTGAGCCTGCAGCCTTATTTGTTCTTCTGCCTGCCTGCCCGTCTCATCTCTTTCAATAGCAGCAAGTGCAATGGAGATATCTGCGACAAGCTTCTGAAATAGCCTTTGCTCTTCAGTGTCCATAACAACATCACGTGGCACATTAACTGAAATGGTACCATAAATTCTTCCGTCGTATTCCAGTTTGCCTGTAAATCCGGCGCCGCCTGTATGATAAGCAACCAGAGGGCATCCTTTATGGTATTTTTC
>JAHWHO010000087.1 GCA_019323255.1 Candidatus Woesearchaeota archaeon | reverse complement strand
GTCTGCTGTTGGCGGATGATTGTCCAGCTGGACATTTTCGACACTAAGCACATCTGCAAGCAGCTCAAGGTTTGGAACGCCTTTAGCAGAAGGCACCATGTTATTCACAATATGATCGCGAAGGTAGTTCCTGCATGCGGCAATTTCCTGCAGCAATCTGGCTGGCTGTTTGTTCTTATATTGATCAAGAGATTTTATTACATAGAAGCCCGGAGCGTAAGGCAGAGATGCACCATGGTCGTAGAACTTTGCGACAAGCTGGTCATTCTCCAAAGAAACCCTGACATCAGGATCAACCTGCAGAGTTTCCCTGATTACTTCATGAAGCCTGCTAAAACTAAGCTGCCGTCTAACAAGCTCTTCTGCATCCGGAAAGTCTTCACTAACCGTCCTGTCCAATGTTACTTTAATATTAGTCATCGCTATATAAACAGTTGTCCGTTAACAATTCTAGGCAGGATGTCAGACGTTGCAAAAATTGGATATTCAACCTGCCTTGTGGTCTCTTCCTGGACTAAAGGATCGTAAACATCTTCTCTATTCAGCACAGCCTCATGGAAGCTAAGCAAAGAGCCGGCTGCTGTTTGGAGTTCTTTAATTTGTTCCCTGCGCTTCACAGGATCAAGATTAATTCTCGTCCACATCTCAGGAGCACAGAACAATTTTTGGGGAATGCCGAAATAAGAGAAACGGCCCCTGTTAGTAACTGAATGATTCTTTGAATGAGATCCAATGCGGGCGATTGCTCTCTGATAACAGCCAAGCTGTTCTACCTCAGCAACAACTCTTGGATTAAGCTCGCGTTCCGCCAGCTGATTGGCCATTCCAGTCATAATGACTTCGGTAATTCTTTGAGCCATCTCGCCGGCACTCATGTCTGGCGTAGGCTCGCATTCATACCACATCTCAGTCATGGTCCTTCTTTGATCGTCAAATGGAATAGTCTGAATAACAGATTTTGCCCTCGTAGAGTATGCTGTACTGCCGTTCGCTTTAGGAATCAATGCTCTCTTGCGCTCTTCAGTCATGCGATTCATGTTGTAAGTGCTAAGGCATTTCATAACAAGCTTGCCCATAGGATATTCGCCGGTTGCTTCTTTTTGCCCTAGCCCAGTATCCCTGCCATAAAGCCATAAATTCTGAATAAGCGCTTCCGGAGATGAGTCAGGTGCAATGTAAAATCCCTGAGGTACAAATTCTCTTTCATCATTAAGAGCTTGGCCGGGTAAAACGAACCTGCCCGCGAGATGTCTTTCATCAGGAATTGTCTGGAACTCTGCAATGTATCTCCTATCCATAGAAAAACCGTCTTCATTTGGAAATTCTTCGGCTCTGATAAGAATCCCGTCAACTAAGTGCTGAAGATCTGCATCAACAAGACCGCCCATCATTGCCAACTGTGTTTCTAATAGTTTTAGAACGCTCTCTTTTTGGGCTGCAGGCCCCATATATGTGATATTGGATCCTATCATACACTCACCCTGGATGATATATGCTTTTGAAATATTAAAACCTTGTGCAGCATAAGATAAGTATGCGCTACTCATTTATAAATCTATCTATTCTTTGTCACCTTGCAGTGATGATTATTTATTTGAGGCAAAAGTATATATACTTGAGAGCCTAAAGAATCGCTAAGAATGTACGGTTCACAGAGAACATGGAACAACAAGAGACGACCAAGCCCGAAAGTAGTGGGCGACACTCTCGGGAAGAGTACGCCATCGTTCTAGATTTCTTGCCACACGGATATCCCTTCGATACCAGGCCAAGCCATAAAAAAACGCCAATTGCGCAAGCTATAGGCAAAACGAAGTTCGTGCTATTAGAACTGGTGCCAAAGAAGGATATTTTCCTCCAACCGCTCCAGGAAGTCTATATAGGCGAAGGAAAGCGAGATGAAGTTCACCATATAGCCGGCAAATTGTCTATGGATAGGCTCACTTCAACTGCGCAGAAAGAGCTGAGTTTTGTGGTACAGGATCTTATAAAGAAGAATGAGGCATTCTTCATAGACTTTTTCAATAAATCGCAGCCACTAACTATGCGAATGCATCAGCTGGAACTGATACCTGGATTGGGTAAGAAACATATGTGGGAGATACTAGATGAGAGGCTAAAGGCGCCTTTTAAGAGCTTTGATGATCTAAAAAAGCGCGTAAAACTCATCCCTAACCCAGAGAAGGCTATTGCCAAGCGCATTTTGAAAGAGCTCGAAGGAAAAGAGAAACAT
>JAHWHO010000086.1 GCA_019323255.1 Candidatus Woesearchaeota archaeon | reverse complement strand
TACTGTTGTATCTTTCTCAGAAGTTGAGAACATTACCGGCAGAGCAAAGCTGATAGGCAAGCTCTCTTCATATGAAGGCAAGGTTGAGTTTCTTGTTGAGGAGATAAGATGATCCTGACTGCTTTTCTTGGCGTCTTAGTAGGCATTTTCTGCGGCCTCACGCCGGGAATTCATACAAACCTTATTGCAGTTGTTGTTGCGTCATTATCATTAGATCCGGTATTTGCTTGTGTATTCCTCGTCTGCGTTGCGATAACAAACAGCATTGTCGATGCAGTTCCGTCAGTTTTTCTTGGCGCATCTGAGGATGTTATGGCGCTGCTGCCGGGCCATAAGCTTCTCGTGCAGGGTTTTGGCGTCGAGGCAGTTAAGTTCACAGTTATCGGCAGCCTTTTTGGCATCGTGCTTGCAGTTCTGCTTGTTCCGCTGTTCATTATCAGCTTTCCTTTTTTGTTCGCAATGATAAAGCCTTTCCTGTTCTACATTCTTGTTTTTCTTGTAGGCTACATTCTCTTCAAAGGTTTTTCCTGGTGGAATCTGCTTATCTTCTTTCTCTCCGGCTTTCTCGGCTTGGTCGTTCTTTATGGCGTCAAAGAGCCTCTGTTCCCGTTATTGTCCGGGTTGTTTGGAGGCGCAGGCCTTATCCTGTCTACGAGCACGAAGATCCCTGAGCAGAAGAAAGCGAATATTTCGCTGCCTTTTCCAAAAGTCGCGAAAGGGCTGGCAAGCGGTGTATTCGCAGGAAGTATTGTAACTTTATTTCCAGGACTTGGCCCTTCGCAGGCAGCAGCATTATTGCCCGTGAAAAATAACGGCTTATCCTATTTGGTATTGATTGGCGCGCTTGGCAGCGTTGATGTTGTAGTATCATTAGTTACGTGGTTTGTTATGGGTAAGGCAAGAAATGGCGCCGTTGTTATCCTTAAGCAGATTGTTGAAACGGTAAATCCGTCTTTGTTCATCTTTATGCTCGGCTGTGTTCTTTTCTCAGTTGGAATTGCTTCAATCTTTTCAATCGTAGCCGCATTAGGCTATGCAAAACTGTTCACTAAGATAAATTACACTTATGTTTGCGTCTCTGTCATCATCTTCCTGAATATAATGGTGATTATCATATCCGGCTGGCTCGGCCTGCTGACATCCTGGGTTGCGTCTTTTCTTGGAATGATTCCTGCGATTACAGGTACGAACAGGAGCAATGCTATGGGCTGTCTGATTTTGCCTATTCTGCTGCGATTAATTCCTTGGTAGCTCGTAGGTATCAATTATTTCAAGAATTTTATCGGGCATGGTTATCGGCAACACATGTGTTCCGCCCTCAATAACCGCTCGTTGATACGGCGCGGAAGTTTTCTCTTGGATGTATTCTCCTGCAACCGGCCTTACCATTGCGTCTTTTGAACCATGAATCATCAGCAAAGGAATGTTCAACTTGCCTAGTTGTGGTGTGATATCCCACAAATTGCACTCCCTCTGTCCAACAACATGAGATGCTGCTTTTCTAACCGGTATGTCAACAATGCTTAGCCAGATTTTAAACTCTGATGGAAGATCTTCTTGATTGCAGCATTCCGGTCTTTTAGTCCCTCTTATTTTGTGTGCTGCAAGTGTTCCGAGACTGCCAACATACTCTGAATAAATTAGCACTTTGTCAAAAAGTTGGAACAGAAACTTGGATGGTGCTGTTTCTGGAAAATTATGTGAGCCGGAAATTCCAATAATATTGGTGGCATTGCCAGTTTTTGTTGCATAGTCAACTGCAGGCATGAATCCTAAACTGTGAGTTACCAATGTTGGATTTTCTATTCCTTCCTGCGTAAGAATCCCATCAAGGTCTGCAGTAACCCGGTCCAGTTTGAAATACTCTCTCTGAATTGGGTGATCTGAATATCCTGATCCTCTTGGGTCAAAGATTATAGTGGGGTATCCTCTTTCATTCAGTCCGCGCTCAATTCGTGCTAAAGAGCTGTGATTCATCGCTGCACCCGGATGAAGAACCCTGAATTCATCTCCCATTCCCTGCTTCCAGGTAGTCCAGTATGTGATCTCTACTCCGTCTTTTGAAACAAGTTTTTTTGCCTCTGTTTTTGGTTTCATGGTATGTGTATGTTTATCATATTTATTAACCTTTCTATTTATCACTACTATTAGGTGGCTACATTATTCGAGACCGTAATCTTTATAAAGCCCCTACTGTCCCAACCGTCTATGACAGGAGTTATCAGCAACTTTCGCGGTTCGCGAAAGAGAAAGAAAGGCAGCCAGATGATCGTCAAAGTAGAAGGCGTTGATTCTAAGGAGAAAGCGAAGGGTATAGTCGGCAAGAGTGTTAGCTGGGCAACTCCTGGAAAGAAAAAGAAAGTGATAAAGGGCAAGGTGACCCAGCCGCATGGCAACAAAGGCTCAGTGAGGGTTCATTTCGAGAAAGGCATGCCCGGTCAGTCGCTTGGCAAGGAAGTTAAAGTTGAATAATTCTTAGCAATCTTTTTAATGTTTAATTATCTTCTAACTTTATTATACTAAAATGAGGTGTTTAAATGGTATGGCCATTTAAGAAAAAGAAAACGGTTGAAGAACCCAGTCCTGAAGAAGAAAGGCTCTGGCAAAAGCGTGCGACTGAAGCCGCAAGGCAGCCTAAATATGCCTTGTCAGGTGCAAGGGGTTTAGGCCCAGTTCTGCACGAGGAAACTCTTTTGGCCTTGCAATCAAAATATATGGATACTTCCGCGCTTACTTCGGCTTTCAAGCAAGCAGTTAAGGATCTGAGAGCTGTTGAAGTTAGACTGCCCCCTGGCGCGACTAAACCACGCTTAGTAGGACCAGCAATCGGAAATTATATTTCCGCGGCCAGAATGCTAGACCTGAATTATTCCCCGGGCGAATTGTATGAAAGACTGAGCGTAATCTGCAATCTTCTGAATACTGGTTTGGACGAAATTTCGTTTGTTACAAAACAAGGCATTTATGATAGAGTTGCTCCGGAGTTTAAGGTTTGGCAGGAAACAGGCGCAAGTTTTCTGCGCATACAGGACGAGTATATGCAAAAGGCGATGAAGATTGTTTCCGATGCCTGGAAGGAGGAATCGAACCGTGAAAAATTTTCTGATCTGCATGTTTTTCATGATGCAATTCTTCGTTTGCGCAGCGAGAAAGGCTACATAAAGTATTTGCAGGCTAGGAAAATATTGCTTCGCCTGAACAGGGCGCTTGCAGTGGGTTTGCAAAAAGGGGACACTTGGATTAAAGTCACGGCGAATCCTGACCTATGGAAAAACTACGTTCAGAGAATTCATCAGATGGTTGTTGATACACCAAGGCTGCGCGTAGGCTACGATCTCAATAATGAATTCATGAAGGTGAATGATGCTTATAAGAGATACCACGCGGCATATAATGCGTATAGAGATGAATGCGAAGCGGTAAATAAAGAATTCGACAGCAATGTCAAACACGGGATTGAGTTTCTGCTGAAAGGAATCGAATCAGGCAAAACAGGCAACATAGTATGGTTGCAGGAATGGCTTGCCCGAGACTATGTGACTGCAATAAGAAAAGCAACTGCAGAGAATAAGAATACGGCAGAGTTTGAAGATGCATTCAAATTCCTCAAAGGAACACTGGATGATCTGCATTATCAAGTCTCAAGAGTCATAATAGAAACAAGAAAACTTATGCCAAAATCAGACGAAGTTGCTGAAAAAATCATGCACATCAAGTTTGCTGCATGATTTCTTTTATTATTTCTTCTTCCATTATTCCGGTAAACTTGGGGTTTTTCAGTTTATCTGCTAGTCCGTCTGGACTTGCGGCTGCTGAATAAGTTCGCCAGGCCATTGAAGAAATTTTTCTGCGCAAAAATAAGGCATCAAGCAAATCGGTTATGCAGCTGCCGGGTAAAACAAGCTCTCTTTCTGCACTATTTATCGCGCCCTGAATAATTCCTCTTTCAAAACTCTCATTGAAATGCCGTGCACAGCCACGTTCATAGAACAGGTTCTGTTCAAGATATTCTGCCATATTGGGCCTGTAGAAAATGCCTTTAATATACTTCCAAAACCCCATTTATTGTCCACTGCGAACTATATATTTAATTCTTCTCTAAAAAATTTATAACAAGAAAGTAATAAAAATCCTCAAAATTTTCTCCCGGAAAAATTTTGGGAGCCCAAAAAAACTTCGTTTTTTGTGCATTACCAGCTTTTGATCCAGTTTGGCAGCATTGGCTCTACTATTGGATACAAGTAAGGCGCTGCTGCAATCAATCCACCAATTAGAATGCTGTGGAACCACGTCTCGCCAAGTCCTGCTGCAGTTGCGGTAGAGGTTTTGACAACTCTGCTTATCGCATGAATCTTGATCGCGGCAAGCAAGCCAAGCGCGATATTCAGTCCAATCGCCGTACCAAGAATTGGTATGCTCTGCAGTTGAGGCACGATGCTAAGCACAAATTTCGTATTCATAGCCGCAAAAGTAAATGCGATCGACAGTAACAAGGCCTGCACCATATGCCCAAATCTGTGTGCGGGAATTGTAACATCCCTGTGAATAATGATTGCTTCATAAGCTCCAATAATAATCCCAAGTGCTAGTGGAGGCCCGAACATTAACGCTTCAGCCATCTAATCACCTCTTTCATGCGATTATTTGAGTTTACCATATTTAAATGTATTGCAGTATTTTACGGGGCATC
>JAHWHO010000013.1 GCA_019323255.1 Candidatus Woesearchaeota archaeon | reverse complement strand
GCATTGTAAATAGTCTCAACTTCCTCTTCAAGGCCTGCCATAGTGCCTGTACATGCGGAAAACGTAGGATAGAATTTACGCAAGAATGTCTGGACAGTAATAGAAGCAGACGAAACCTGGCCTTCTTCGATATGCATGTTGATACCTGGCTTTTTCACAATCTCTTTAGCAGTCAAGGCTTCATGCAGCCCATCCCTAAACCTGTGATTAAGCGCCAGATGGCCTGTTCCTTCGTCAATAAGCTGCACAGAATACTCATCATCTGCGAAATTCACGTTAGCATTGCGGAAGTGCGCTTTAAGCATATCACCGCGCCAGACCCGATAATGCTCGCCTTCCTTGAAGAATTGCTCTGCTTTGATCGCATTATGCATTTTTGAGTAAACATCGAACTCACCATTAAACAGCTCCTCAACACTATCAAGATTAAATTCTTCAACAATCTTAGCAAGGCCAGCGGGCTGGATACAGATGCCATTCTTCTCAACATCAAAAATATAATCAGCATCAAAACGCGCAAAAATACTATCACCCACAAGAGTTGGAGATTCTTCAATGCCGGCAAACTGTTTAGCGAGCCTTGCCGCTTTCAGGAACTTTCTCTCTTCTTCCGGTGAAACGTGCCTGTATGACGCGAAATTCGGTGCGTTTGCAATCATTGGAGTTATCTTTTTAGCACGATCATCAAACTCGTCAAGGAAGCCAAAGTCAGCAGGCTTGAACCCGTTCCTATCAGGAGAACGCTCAAGACTGCCAAACAGATAGTCAAAGCCAAAACCCTCGACTGTGCCATAACGGACACGCTTTTTGTAAGCCGCGCATCTTTCATCAGCATTCTGATTGGTATTGACTCCAACAGTAGTAGTGGTAATACCGAGAAGATCAAACAAAGGCGCAAGCCATTCACGATCCCTCTCTGCAAGAGTATTGTTGTGAGTAAAAACATCCACAGTGCCAGCAAACGCATGAAGAATAATCGGCAAAGAGGCAGTTATCGTCTTGCCCTCAGCAGTCATCTGCTCAATAACCTTATTTATGTCTTCGGTGTTCTTCATAGCAAGCGCAGACAACAACTGGACATCCCACGGGACAAGATTCCATTCTTTTTCCCTGCCATCTTTCATAAACTTGGTTTTTGTATCTCTTAGAACCTGGCAGGCGCGCGTTACAAGAGCATAGACTTGCGGAACGTAAGGCTCTAAATCGCATAGACCATCCATCTCTTCCCGCAATCGTGCAGCATAATTCCTAATCGCCTGCTTGCTGCCAAGATAATCTGAGATCTCTACATCAAGGCTGGATTCACTCAGCACAGTTTTGAGTTTTGGAAGACTTTTCTCCGATGCATTTGCGAGCTTATCAAAAACATTGTCTTCATTCCAGACATGATATTCCATGTAATCAATATGATCTTCTAAAGAATCATAGATGTCGCGCTCGTATGTGCTGGCCAGTCCTCCTGAAACAAGGAATTCCTGGTCATCGCATTCCCTATCCTGCCATCGTTCAAGCCATTCATGAACATCTCTGTTGAATGACAATGACTTGTCATACGGGCCATCTTTGTAATCGCGGAAAACATAATCAAA
Organism: Candidatus Woesearchaeota archaeon; assembly: GCA_019323255.1. Taxonomy (GTDB): domain Archaea; phylum Nanobdellota; class Nanobdellia; order Woesearchaeales; family ARS49; genus JAHWHO01. The sequence goes on along the minus strand of JAHWHO010000013.1, from coordinate 931 downwards.
GCGCGACTTAAGCTCAGGAGTCCATTCAACACCGTCCTTAAGCGTGAAATAAACCCCTTCCTTGATTCCAATAACCCTGTCAAGGTCAGGCTGCACTTCGAACTTATTCCATTGCTCAGCAACACGATAGAACATATCCAGTTCAGGGTACAATGGAGCCAGATCCGGCGCTTCTCTCTCCTTTCTTTCAGCGTCGAAGCCAAGCGCATCCGCGACCTTATTGCCTTTTTTCCTTGCTAAGAACTTAAACCAGGGCCTGCGCATCGCAAGACGCTTAAGCGGATTCCTCTCTCTCCACGCAGCCCTCAATGGAGTGCGAACAAAACTGGCGGCCGCCTTCATCTTTGTTCACCCCCAATAAATCTCGAAGGAGATGAAAGCGAGTTTGACAGAGAATAATTATCAGGAATCTCAGACAGTGCTGCTCTCCTATGCCTGAGTTCCGTCGCAAGATCAAAGACTGAGGACTTTAACTGAGAGAACGATTCAGCGTAAGGATCAGTGAGGGAGAGGGCGCTATCTTTCCAGTCATCATACTTGTGCAGTGCGTCCTCGCAAGAGCCGCCGAGATAATCAACCAAAGTGTACAAGCTAAAGAAAGCAGCACAAGTTTCGGAATCATCAAAACATGCACGTCTTTTCAGCGTACCATTCACGCATTTGTACTCTTCAGAAATTCCCGCTACAAAATTAAGCGCGGTCTCGGCCGCGGAGCGAATATCGTCTGCAATAGGCCTGCAATATGCGGCATCAACAATATCATTAGCCTGATCCGCAGTTTCCGTATGAGCTGCAGTATACCTAATCACGCACCAATAGAAAAGATTTACCAGCTGATTAGCAGTCCAGAAATCTTTGTCTTTGATTTTGTCTCTACTCAAAGATTTTGGCATGCACTCTGTATACAGATCCACTGCGCGGCCAAAAGTTC
>JAHWHO010000012.1 GCA_019323255.1 Candidatus Woesearchaeota archaeon | reverse complement strand
TGCTGTCTAGGGGCGGTATTGGCCTTTTGCTCGGTCCCGTCATATTGGGCCTGCTTTCAACTTGGTTCTCTATTTACGAGAAGGACAGGAGATAAAATGCGATTTGTTGTTAAGGATATGGACATTGCAACCGGCGGAACTAATATTGTGATTATCAATATGAAGGATGCTGAGCAGCTTGATCTTCATCATATGGACAGGGTTGTCGTCAAGAAAGGCAGGAAAGAGGCTATCGCTGCTGTCAACATTGGAGAAAGCCGGAAGGCTGTCTCTCCGGGGAAGATTGGGCTGACGGAAGAGGTTTTGGCTGCTGTTGATGCTAAGCACAAGGATCTTGTCACACTTTTTTTCGCTGAAAAGCCTAAGAGTCTTTCCTATATCCACAAGAAGATGTCAGGGAGGGAGCTCAGCGCTGCAGAAATGGATTCCATTATTTCCGATGCATCTACAAATAAACTTACATCTGTTGAGCTCACGAGTTTTATCGTCTCGATTTATGTCAAAGGGCTGTCCGACAAGGAAGTGTTCCATATGTCAAAAGCGCTCGCAGAGTCCGGCCAGACTATCTCGTTCAGGCATAAGCCGATTGTTGATTTTCATTGCATCGGCGGCGTGCCCGGGAACAGGACAACGATGATCGTGACGCCGATTCTCGTCGCTGCCGGCTTGAAGAATCCCAAGACAAGTTCGCGCGCGATTACTTCTCCTGCAGGCACGGCAGATACGATGGAAGTTCTGTGTCCTGTCGCACTAAGCGCCCAGAAGCTCAAAAAGCTTGTTAATGAAGTTGGCGGCGTTATTGCATGGGGAGGCGGTGTGAATCTTGCTCCTGCCGACGATAAAATGATCAGGATTGAACATCCTCTCGAGATCAATGCGGAAGGCCAGATGCTTGCATCGATCATGGCCAAGAAGTATAATGTTGGCGCTACACATTTGCTGATTGATATCCCCGTAGGAAAAGAAGCCAAAGTCAGGACGAGGGAAGATGCTAATCGGCTTGGCACCAAGTTCAAAAAGCTCGGCAAGGAGCTGGGAATAAAGGTTAAAACAATTATCACTGACGGCGAAGAGCCTGTTGGAAACGGCATTGGCCCCGTTCTCGAAGCAAAAGACTGCTTGTACATTCTGAAGAATGATCCTCGCGGCCCGCAGGACCTGCTTAGGCGAAGCTTAAAGATGGCTGCGCAGATTCTCGAGTTTGTCAAGGCAGTTCCGCATGGGAAAGGCGCCGGCACTGCAAGGCGGCTGCTCAAGTCTGGCGCTGCTTACGGCGCGATGGTGAGGATTATCGAGGCGCAGGGCGGAAAGGAAGTGCTTCCTGATAACTTGCCGACTGCTGCTTATATCCACGACATTAAAGCATCTAAGGCCGGCAAACTTATTGACATGGACAACAAGGGCATTTCAAAGCTTGCGAGGCTTGCGGGCGCGCCCGTCGATAAGGAAGCGGGGATTTATTTGAGAAAACACGCAGGGGACAGTGTAAAGAAAGGTTCCGTGATCATGACTGTTCATGCGCGGAGCAAAAGGAAGCTTAAGTACGCACTGGAATATTACAAGAGTTATCCTGGCTGTGTTAAGATAAAATGAACAAGTATACTTTATTCGCGGCTGTTGTGATTTGTTTAGTGCTGCTCGCAGGCAACAGCATTACGGGCATGTTTGGCGAGACAAAAGCCTTGACGCTTAATAATCGTGCTGAACTTTTTTTCGGGGTCGATAATATCATTCTTCCATACGGCCAGTGCATGCAGCCGATTCAGGATTTGTACAGCGGTGTCGCCGATACTGCTGTTTATTCGACATCAGGTTACAGCGGATATGGTGAGAACAGGTTTGCAACTACAACATTCATTATTGATATGGATGAGATCTACGGCACTATGGATTTTGTGAAATCGCCTGAGTTTCTTGCTGACCGTGATGCCGATAGTTACATTGCTTTGAGTTCTGAGGCCGTTATCCGGGTGCCGAAGGCAACCAAGAGGACTTATCTTGTGATGGATCTTCTTGGGGTTACGCGCGGCCGTACTCTTTTCCTGACCAAAGGAAGGATGTCGACTCCTACAACTGATTGTATATTCTGGATTGCCGATGATGGGACAAAATGCAATTGCAATATCCATACGACGATGGGAATAGCTCTTGGCGGCGTCACAGCTGCTCCTAAAGTCGAAGAAAGAATGCGGTCCCTATTTAGTGAGCTCGGGGAAGAGAGTCTTTACGGCGAGATTTGGTGAACACGCTGAAGTTCTTATAGAATCCTAAAGCCTTGGCTTCTTCAGGTGTTTTAATTATCTCCATGTCAAGGATATCGCCAAAATCTGTTATGACGAGTGCATCATCCGCAAGCTTTGATTTGATCATCGGGAAGAATTCAGGGCTGCCCTGCCTGAAAACTTGGAATGCTCTTTCAAAATAGATGTCAATTTTTTCTATTGGCAGGCTCTGCAGCACGTCATATTTGTGGCACCCAATCTCAAATGTTTTGTCGTTGAAATAGAACGTGCAGCTGTTGTTTTTTTTCCTGAACTTCCTGCAGTCTGTAAGCTGCTGGAATAATCCTGCTGCAAAATCAAGCTCTGTCTCCGGATCCGCAAGGACTATTTTGGCTTTTTTGAAATCCGCGAGAGCCACAAGCATCAGAGTTGGCATTATTGTGTCGTTCGCTGAGCCGGGGTAGAACAGCACGATTTCTTCTTTTTTTATCTTTGTATCTTTCAGCGCCTCAAACCCTTTTATCTCAGCTGGATGCAAAAAGTTTTCTAGCTTAAGGCTAAAGTCCGTTGTTTTCGCAAAAAGGGCTTTTTGCAGCGACTTTATTTCTATTGATTTTGGCATGAGTTATCAGTTTCGAAGGAAATTATAAGTTTTGCCATCCAAAAACACAAAAACCATTAGATGCTTGATCTCTCAGAAATTCTAGGAAAAGACATTGAAAGACTGGAAGAGCGGTTTGGGATTAGTGAGAAATAAAAAAGCGCCACCGCTCGGATTCGAACCGAGATATCCCGAAGGAAAGTAGGGTTCGAGCCTACCGCAATTTCCTGCGCATTGCTTTGCAATAACGTACCAGGTTATGCGACGGTGGCATGCAAAGCTTCTTGCTTCTTAGAATGGTTGAATCCAATCCTTTTTAAAAACTTTCTTCTATTATCCTTCCCAATTATATGCAAATGATGATTAGTTCGCCAATTCTTTCGCTTTCTTTCATATCGATACAGCTTGCTCTCAATACCAAACTCAGTTAACATGCATTTGATATCCTTCAAACCAGCCTCATTAACCACTTGAACTACAATGGCTTTCTTCCCAACATATGCCTCACAATCAAAAAAAGAGCTCAAAAATTCCCGTTTTTCCTCTTCTGATTTGAAAGAGTCAAAAGGAACTCTCCAATCTCGCGTACCAAATGTCCCAAGACTCAATATATCTAACACAGCTGATTTGGAAAATGTTCTAACCCGAAAGAATTCACCATCATGACGAATCGAACAAGTCAAATCATATATCTTACTTATTGCATAAAGAAAAGCGAACAGCATTTTCAAATCGTCGGGATAAAAATGAATTTCATGATGGAGAACTCCTCTACTATCCTTTCTAATAAAGACCGAGCCATCACCCATCAAATAGCCCATAATTCTCGCCTTCAAATTAGGATATTTCAATGAGTTAGTCTTGATATGCTCCCCCTGTCTAGCTTGAACTTTCCTCCACCGATTCCTAGCTACTTTTTGATTCCTGAGACTATAATCCATATCAACTAAAGGATATCGTACAATTAAATAATTCTACGCACCTCTTTGTCCAGTGCGATTCTAAAACCACGCCGGCAGATTTATCTGCTCAAAGTTCTAAATATTTAAATACTGCCCTATTTTCATGGCTGCTATGGAAAAAAAGATTTTGGTGGTCATGTTTATTCTGGCATGCTTTTTGTTTGCTTGCTCTGGGCCAGAAGCGACGTCTAGAAAGCTAACGCCTACGGGTGCGCTTGCTAATCCTGAACCCATTAAAGTCCATGAGGCAAAGGATGCCCCCGTTGTTGTAAATGATGAGCCTGAACAGACTGCTGCAGAAGCTCTGACCGAAGCTAAGCAGACTGTGGCAGAGTCCGAACCAGTTAAAGCAGCCACCTCAATTTACGAAGGTGTAGAAAGCACCAAGACAGGGGAAGACGCTTTGAAGGAGAAAACTCGCGCAGCGTACTCTGTGGGATCTGATTTATCTCAGGATGTTGACGCTGACAGTACATTCGGCTCAAAATATCACTCCAGCTCCGGTAACCTGATTAATGTACCCGAAGGCTACGGGGAAGATACCAATTACGATTAGTTACTTGTGATATTTTTCCTTTTTTATTATTGTAAAAGCCCTGTACAATTGTTCTGTTAGCACTAGTCTTGCGAGCTGGTGGGGCAGGGTTATCTTTCCAAAGCCTATTCTGTCCTGTACTTTAAGCGCTGGCAGTCCTTCAGGCCCGCCGATTATGAATGTAAGCGCGTCTTTATTTTTTACAAACTCTGCGAGGACTTCTGAACTCATCTGTTCTCCTCTTAAGTCCAATGCGACTGTCCTGCCAATTGTCTTTATTTTATCTGATTTTACATTCTCAGAATATTCAATCGCTTCAAAGTTGCAGTATTTTGGCAGCCTTTTCTCATATTCAGAAATCAGCGCACGGTATTCTTTTGTGGGCTTTCCTAAAGCTACAATTCGGACTCTCATATCTTACTCTGTGTGCGAACAGGTTAAATAGTTTGTGCAACGTACTATACAGACCAATAGGTTAAATATTGCTTCTTCGTTATCAGCTCTATGAAAGACAAAATTATAATGTTTACTGCCCTGGCGGCGGTTCTTGCTATCGGTTTTATTGGACTAGTCAACGTTGATTCCAATACTGGGGCTTCTATGGTTGAGAACAGGTATTGCAGATGCACATACTTGCCTACATATAGCTATAATGTTCCCAGTGGCGGCGGTTTTGAAGGGCTTGAGTCGCAGGATGTACAGCCTATCACCAAAATCATCCGTGTTGATGATGCTGCCCAGCAGGCGAACTGCTACCAGTTCTGTGGAAGCTATGCCCACAGAGGAATGCAGCTGAGAGATGCAGAGCCTGCAGGACTAGGCGGAGCACCTGTTAGCACGATTGGCTACCACGCGCCAGAATACTAATTTTTTCTTTTCTTTACCGTAAAGTATATACAAAGAGATTATATATCAATTAATCAATATTCTTGATCATGACAGAAAGATATGTTATTTTGACAGTTTTGTTGGTGCTTACAGCTGTTGGCATCATAGGTATGCACAATGTGTTCACATCAGATGCGAATGCAGGATTAGACGCCTCTGATTATGGAGAGTGCTTCTGTCATATTCAGACAAACTCAGGCGATATGGTGGTGAAGTACCAAATCCAGGGTAAGAACAACTGCCAGTCTTTTTGTAAGAAGCACTATCCTTTTGAGACAGTTTACGGAGTTCCCGGCTTGACTGTAACCAGTTCATGAAAAAAAGGTGATATTATGAAAGAGTCCACGATTTATGGACTAGTGTTTGCGGCCGTGTTAGTCACTGCAGCACTAGGCTTGTTTTTCGCATTTAGTTATGCTCCCCGGTATGGCAAGTCGATTGAGGGCGCTAAGACCTTCGCAGAGGTAAGAGAGCCATATGGCGGAGCGCTTGAGTCCAACATCAAGGATCTTGCTTTTGCACTGAGGCAAATGCCTCCATTAGAGATTCCTTATTCTTATTCCGGCAAGGGTGCCTGCCTGATATTCTGGAGCCCTTATACCGGCGCTTTGTTCAGTTATCCTGTCAAATGGGGAGACAACCCTACTCAATCTGCCCAGTTGTTTGAAGGAAGAGGACATATCCTGATTGATTTCCAGGAGGCGCAAAGCTCAGACAGGCTATGCCCGGATTTACAGGGCGTTACTCTTGTTGAACTGCTCGAGAAAAGAGGCGCGATTTGATGGGGAAAGAGGTTAAAGAAGAAGTGATTGGGGCCTGTGTAGTTATCGCAGTGCTTGTTGCAGGCTCTCTTGGGGCTTAGATCGTTCTTAAGCCTACCGGCCAGGCATATGAGCTTCCTATCAATGTCTGCTCCTGCAGTATAGATGGCTATTGGGAACAGACAATATACAAGGAAAACTACGCATTTCTTCCTGACGGCTCATCGAGATATATAGGAGAGATCTCTGAGTCCCCGTACAAATGCGCTGAAATCTGCGCAAATATAGGCGGTTACGCCTGATTTTTTCATTTTCTCTGCCCTTCTAACCGAAACATTTATATACTAGTCCTAACAAAAGTTTTTTAAACCTAATGGGTAAAGTTTACTATCGTTAAGTTCCTCCTTCTGGAGGATGGTTGGCTAAGTGGGTGCGTAACATGTATTATGTGAAGAAATGCCCGGACTGTGGGAGCATAAATCTCTTCGTTAATAGGGAAAAAGGAGAGATTATCTGTAGAGACTGCGGTCTCGTTATCGAAGATAAAATGGTCGAGTTTGGCCAGGAATGGCGTGAATTCGAAGATAGTTCTAGTGGCGAGTCCAGGAGAAGGACTGGCGCGCCTATGACTTATACTCAATTTGATCAGGGTCTTGGTACTGAAGTCGGCCAGAAGACTGATCTTTTCCAGCTTGGCAGCAAAGAAAGGAATAAGTTCTTCAGGCTGAGAAAATGGCAGTACAGGATCAGTACAGCGATTGAGAGAAACCTAAAGCTCGCTCTTGCTGAGCTAAAGAGAGTTTCCAGTTTCCTTAAGCTGCCTAACAGTGTTGAGGAAGAGGCTGCTATGATCTATACTCAGGCAGTTCAGAGAGGCCTTGTTAGGGGCCGCTCCATGGAATCTGTTGTTTCCGGAGCATTGTATGCTGCCTGCAGGCGCCATGAAGTGCCAAGAACGCTTGATGAGCTTTCTGAAGCGTCTGGAATTGAGAAGAAAGAGATCGGAAGGACTTACAGGTTTGTTACTAGAGAACTTGGTTTGACTATTCTGCCAAGCAATCCTGCAGATTATATTGCAAGGTTTGCTTCCAGCTTAAAGCTTACTGCTGAAACGCAGAGCAAGGCTGTTGAGATTCTTGAGGAAGCGCAGCATGCGGAATTAACTTCTGGAAGAGGGCCGACAGGCATTGCTGCTGCCGCTTTGTACGTTGCCGCTCTGATGCATGGCGAGAAGCGCACTCAGAGAGAAGTTGCCGATGTTGCTGGCGTGACAGAAGTCACTATCAGGAACAGATACAAGGAACTTCTGGACAAGCTTAAGCTTGATAAGAAAGTCAGCAAGCAGAAGAAGAAAAAGAAGTAGTTTTCTTTTCAAAATTTTCTATTTTCCCATCAATAATAGTTATACCTTCCTTCCTCAACATCCCCATCTTCCTCTTAACCTCAGGACCAGAACTCTGCCCGCAAAATCCTCCAACACAGCCATCAGACTTAACAACCCTGTGGCACGGAACTATCGGTGCGTAAGGATTCCTTTTCAGCGCCTGTCCAACCGCTCGCGCACTCGAATTCAGTTTTTTAGCTATCTCCCCGTATGTTGTCACTTTTCCTTCAGGCACTTGCTTACATAATTCATAAACTTTCTCTGCGAATTTCATAAATACCTCTTATTATAGCTAACATAACGTCTAATAAAGTACTGCACAAAGCCATTTTCATCTTTCTGCAATGCTTTGTAATATGTCTTCCGCCCGCTATACTCTATCACCAGTAAAGGATAGCCATGTTTGCAGAGGATTTGTGCAACAACCAGCCGCCCTATCCTTCCATTTCCGTCGCCAAAAGGATGTATTTTCTCAAATTTGTAATGCGCACGTGCTGCTAATTCGACCGGATTCATTTTTTCATTCTGTTCGAGCCATCTAAAATAGTCCTTCAACATCTTGGGTAAATCTTGCCAGTCTGGTGCAACATATTTGCCAACTCTTACTAAATACTCTCTGATGTTTCCTGCTACGTCTGGTTTTGTCTGCATAAAGAGTTCTTTGTGCCAGTCAAGAATCACTTTTAGATTTAATGCCTTCGCTTTGACTGCATCTAAGAATACTCGCGAATGGCTTATTGTTTCCTGCACGTCATCCATCGGCTTATGCGGCGCTATTTTATGTCTTATTATTTCTTCAGTCTCTTCCAAAGTCACAGTTGATCCTTCTATCGCGTTGGAGTTATATGTGAAATCTATCGACGCGTCCACAAGGGTCTTCTTTTTCATCGACTCTTGCAGGCGTCGCCATTCTTTTTGGAAACTTTGCTTTATTCTCTTGAGTTTCTGAAAAAGCACTTCCTGCCAGCAGGATCGCAAAAACAGTGTCTTAATTTCTTCGATATTCGGCGGGAGCTGCTTACCCATAAATTTCTCTTTCGTAATTACTTTTCCTTTTTTTCTATATGAATGCCTCAAGTAATAGAACCCTTTCCGCTCAATAATATTCATATAGAATTGGTACCCTTACAAATATAAAAGATTTACTGTTTTTATCGAAAATGTAAGGGCAAACTACAATTCTTTCCTTATCGCAAGATAATTCTGCTTAGACCTGTCCGCAGCATACTTCTTCACTAAGCTCATTATTTTTCTTTTGTTCAGTCCAAGTTGTTTCGAATGTATCATAAAAAACTGGCATAGCTGTGTAACATTGTGCGGGTCTTCTGTCTTCCTCATCCTTTCAAAATCAATAAGCGTAATATTCTGCCCTTTGACGATTGCATTCTTCAACGGCCGCGTCATCTCTTTTTTCTCAACATTAAGCGTGTCCATCTTGTATGCCTTATCGAGCAGTTTTTTCAGGACTGCGCCAAGTTTCCGCTTTCCTACCAGGTCGCGCAGGTACTGTCCTTCTACGAATTCATAGACGAGGAAGTCTTTTGTATGGAATAAGTATTTTGGGCCTATCTTATGCCTGTTCATTTCTTTTAGCCATTTGGCTTCTTTTGCAATTGTTCCTTCTGCCCGGCTTTGTTCTCTTTTGACTTTTATCGCGACTTTTTTACTGCGGTACTTTGCAGTATAAATCACGCCTCTTTTCCCGTGTGCAAGATACTTGATGTTCTTTATGTTTTTCTTCTCAAGTTTTTTCTGCAATGGGTCTTTCTTCAAAAGATAAACATACAGCTCTTCAAAGAACATTCGTTTTGTGCCAAGCAGTTTTTTCACAAAAAGATTGCCGTCGATTAACTCGAGTACTTTGTGTTTTCTCGACAGACTTGAAAAAAGGAGCAGTATGATTCCGTCATCCGCAAGATGACTCCCTGCTTTTTCTAAGAATTTCTCTATTACTTCGTAACCTTTCTTTCCGCCTTCTAAATCAATATGTCTTTTCGTTCCTTCCTGCGGAAGATACGGAGGATTAAATATAATAACATCGAAAAGCGTTCCCTTGAATGCAGAGAACAAATCGGATTTAACCCACGTTATCCCTTTGTGGTGTTTCCTGCAGTAGGCTATGGCTTTTGCATCTATATCTGCGCCCCAGACTTTTTTCACTTTTGGCAGCCGGTAAGCTTCAACTGCCTGGATTCCTGATCCTGTGCCCATGTCGAGCACTTTCCCATGTGCATATCTCTGCACAAATGTTTTCAAGAAAAAGCTGTCTTCCTGCGGGTCATATACCATTGTTTATTATGCTGAGTCCCATGCACTTGATTTCTTTATGGCCGCAAACTTCACATTCCCAGTTTGCGTATTTGCTGTTTGCACTGGTCGTCGTTCCTTTCTCAGTCATCGGGCTCCTGCATTTAGGACATTTGATGTTATTCATGTTTCCACCTCTCTTTTTCTACAGCCTCCAGGTATTCTGACACTCTTGAGACTATCGATGATAAATAAAACTTTTCAATTTTTGCTGAAAATAGTTCAGGGAGCGCTTCTCCTTCTGCTATTCTGTAACTTGTTCCTATTTTTTCTACCAGATACAGGTCTCTGAGCCTTTTTATCTGCCTTCTTATGTTAGATCCTGTTATTCCTTTCAGTGGAAGCCCGGCCTCATCCCGTGTTTTTTTCACAGTTAATTCAATGTCCTTGGCACTGATCTTTTCCTTCTCTTTCAGGAAAGTGTGCAGGACATCTACGACTACATCCCTGCCGTCGCCGGGCTGCAGAAGGCCCATGCTCAAGCATAGTTTTTTTACGAGTTCTCTGCCTGAAAGCCTGAATGGTTTCTCGTATTTTCTGAGTGTTATCTCTGCAAGCGGTTTTTCTATCATTCAATTGCCTCGCATAGCGTATTCAGTATGATATAATCCTCGATATCGCCTGCAAAATAGTTATGGAATAGTGTAAAGCTTACGCCGTCAAATGGAACCGGGAGCCGCCTTATGTAATTGCAGTATAGGTACAAATCCACAGTCAAGTAAAGCGTTTCAGTGTCTGGTGCTGTGAATTCTGTTGTATCTGCGGCAGATATTATCCCGGCGGATGTTGGCGGGTAATCCGGACCGTACGAGACTTCCATTCCCTTGCCCTGCAGGCTGCCAGTTACTTTCATCAGCTTGCTGTCTTTCCAGTATCCGACAACATAATTTACATCGTCTGCATTGATTACCCTGACCCTGTCTTTGTCATCGTATCTTATGTCTGAAGACACTGATCCTCTTGTTATGTATTTGATATTGTGCTCATCATCATAATCAAGGCTTGTTTTTCCTGCGACCCCTCTTGTTACGACTCTTAGGTCGCCTTTGCTGTCCCATTCAAAATGAAGCGGGGGATTGCTGCCTATCTCTATAAGCCGCCCTTGGTCATCATAAGTTACTGCGCTTGCCGCGCCATTCTCGACTATCTCTCCCGTCTTAAAATCAAGCAGGAAGTCTTTTGGCCCGAGTATTTTCTCGATCCTGTCGCCATCATACACAAAATTCCAGCTGCCTTTTGGCCCTTCAAAATAGACTAGCTTGTTCGCTTCGTCATACCCGTAGTATTTTTGCTCGCCGTTTTCTGCTTGCGTGACTGTCTTGACTGCAAGGCTTACGGGCGCTTCAGGCAGGCTGGGCAGTGCTGTTGTTTCATTGGTCTTTACTGCTGCATGTTCGATTGGTTTTGGCGCTGGAACCAGGCAGGCCGTCAGCAGCAGCAGTATCAGGAATAAGTATTTCATATTAGCTGAACAGGCTCACGATCCAGTTCCATATCTTTGTGAAGAATCCTGGCTCGGACTCTGCTTCTTTCTCTGTTTCATTGAGCTGGTGCACTTTGATTTCGTCTTTTTTCTCAGGCACTGTTTCATTAACTTGCTCGGTCTCATTTTTCTCTGTCACTAAGATTTCGCATATGCATTTGTCTGAGCACTCGCCGGGCTCATCAAGATTGGTTGTGCATAATGTTCCCGGTGGGTCACACTGTTCCGCACCGTCAACCTGCTTGTCCCCACATACTGCTTCTTTTTTGCTCTCATTGTCCAGCTGTTGGAGATATTCAGGATTATAGTCTTCCGGCACAGTGTCAATAATATCGCATCCGCATTTCGCATTGCACTCTAATGTAAGGTTGATTCTTTTTCCGAACTCAGGGCATAAGTCTTCTTCCGACTCACCATCGCAAAGCTCAATCCCTTCCCTGATGTCATTTCCGCAGAATGTTTTGATCACCCTTGGCAGGCATGTGCAGTGGTCAGTATCGCATGCTGTCGCGACCTTCAGCATTTCCCCTATGATTTCGCATCTGGTCGTTTCTACGCCTTCTTCGCATAGCTCGAACTGGTCAAGCTTACCATTGCCGCATTTCAGGTCTGTTACCATCCAGTCCAGCTGTGCATATGCTGCAACTGAGAGCAATACCAGAAATAATCCTAACACGAGACTCTTTTTCATAGGAATAGCTGCGGTTTTTAGGTTTAAATAGTTTACTCTTGTACTTTGTCCATGAATAGTAGGAATTTCTTATCCTTTATGTTTTCTTCTGATGTGAACTCGTGCTTCTTCACTGGCTCTGTTGATACTGCCTTGAATACGCTTGCGCCGCATTTTTCCTGGATTCTGTCTGCCCATTTCTCAAGCATTTGGCAGTCTTCTTTGTCTGCCTGCACATAGAGCTGTACTTTGTCTGTTTTTTTGAGTCCGGCTGTCTTCCTTAATGCCTGGATCCTGCGCATTATCTCTCTTGCATACCCTTCCGCCTCAAGCTCATCGTCTCTCTCAGTATTCAAGTATATTTGCGCTCTCGGCCCTTCTGCAAGTATGAACTTCTCGGGCACTTGCCTTTCTATGTCTATGTATTCTCTTGTAAGGTCGTATTCTTTGCCGTCAACTGTTATTTTGATCCTGTGCTCTTTCCTGAGCGTGCTTATCATATTGTCCTGGTTTGCTGATTTTAGCGCTTCTGCTATCTTGGGAGCTTCTGCACCGAATGCTTTACCCAATGCTGCCATTTCCGGCCTTATTGTTTCTTTGACCTGTGCGAATGCGAAGTGCGCATTTACTTCCTTGCAGTTTACCTGTCTCTTGATTATTGCTTTTAGCTTGACTATTGCCTGAAGATCTTCTTCTTTTTCTATTACGATTTCTATGTCTTTTACCGGCCATCTTATGCCGAGTTTCGCTTTTTCTCTTGCTGCAAGTGTTGTCTGTATAATTTGTTTCGCAAGTGCCATGTCATCTTCAAGTCTTAGGTCAATCTCGTTTTCTTCATACTTGGGCCATTCGCATAAGTGTATGCTTTCTCCTTCTATGCTGAATTCTTTCCTGAATTTCTGCCATATCTCATCTGTGATGAATGGCGCGAGCGGCGCAAGCATCTTTAGAGCAGTCTCAAGCACTTTGTATGCTGTATAGAGTACTAGTTTTCGCTCATCCTCGTCTCCTATCGCGGTTTTGTCTCTGACCATCTGCAGATAGTCTCTGCTTAATGCCAAGAATATGTCTTCAACGAGTTTGGGCCCGTCCTGTATCTCATAAGCGTCAAGTTTCTGCGTTGCCTGCTTGAGGCTGTTGTTTAGCACGCTGAATATGTACCTTTCTTCATGGTCTCTTAGGTTGTGCACTACTGTCTTGTCGATCTTTGTCGGGTTGCAGTCAAGCTCTTTTGCGAGATCGACTATGAAATTATGCAGGTTCCAGAGTATTGTCAGGTTTTTGAGCTTAAGCTTTGCATCATCGTGGTTGTAGTTTAAGTCCACTCCGGGATTCGCTGCACCGATTGTGTAAAATCTAAGCGTGTCTGCGCCGTAAGTATCAATTATTTCATATGGTGAGATGATATTGCCAAGACTTTTGCTCATCTTCCTGCCCATTGCGTCGCTTATGTGGCCGTGCATGTATACTGCCTTGTAAGGCGCTTCGCCGAAGCTGATCATGCTCATGCACATCAGGCTGTTGAACCATCCTCTGATTTGGTCCTTTGCCTCGAGGATAAAATCCGGGAAGCCGAGCTTATCAAACAGTTCTTTCTTTCTTGGGAAACCAAGTGTTGCCCATGGCGCGACGCCTGAATCCAGCCATACATCCAATACATCAGGTGTCCTGTGCATTTCTTTGCCGCATGCGTGGCACTTTATTGTGACTTCGTCTATCCATGGCCTGTGAAGGTTTTCAGGACATTTTCCTGTTAGCTCATGTAGCTCTACTGTTGAGCTGATGACTTTTATTTCTCCGCACTCGCATACCCATATTGGCAGAGGGATTCCCCAGAATCTCTGCCTTGATATGCACCAGTCCTGCAGTCCTGCTAGCCAGCTGTCGAACCATTTGTGTCCTGCCCAGTCAGGCACCCACATGACTTTCTTGTTTTTCTCGCGCATTTGGTCTCTTAGCTTTTCTGTTGCTAAGAACCATTGGTTTGTCGCCCTGAACAATACGGGCGTGTGGCATCTCCAGCAGTGTGCGTATTCGTGCTCTACTGGCGTACTCTCAATCAGGAGCCCTTTCTTGTCGAGCAGTTCTATGAATTTGTGATTGTCATCTATTGCGTGCAGTCCTGCGAGGCTTTCCATGCTTTCAGGGAAATATCCGTGCTCATCAAGCTCATTGTACGGCGTTATGTCGTTTTCTCTTCCTACTTCGTAATCTTCCGGGCCGCAGCCTGGAGCGCAGTGTACAAGTCCTGAGCCTGCATCAAGTGTCACGTATTTCTCGCTCATAAGCACTGTGTGTGCTTTTGGCTCTTTTTTTGTGATCTCTCTTTGGAATGTAAGTTCTTCTTCAAACGGCTGCTTGTATGCTACGCCTTCAAGTTCCTGCCCTCTGAATTTTTCAAGCACTTTGTATTTTTTGTCCGCTACTGCGCAGATCACTCCTGGCGCGAGCGCTTCCGCGAGTATCCATTTTTCTCCTGTGTCTTCTATTTGCGCCTTAACATACATGTAATCCGGATGCGCCATAACTGCCATGTTGAATGGCATTGTCCATGGTGTTGTCGTCCAGATTACGAGATATTCATTTTCCTTGCCTTTGATCGGCAGTTTGACAAAAATGCTCTTGTCCTGTTTATTTTCATACTCAAGTTCGTGTTTTGCAAGTGCTGTCGCGCATCTTGCGCACCAGGTCATTGATTTTTTGCCCCTGTATAAGTAGCCGTTCTTGTGCGCTTTTCCTAATGCCCACCATGCTCCCTCGATGTATTCATTTTTTACTGTCATGTATGGGTCTTCCCAGTTAAGCCAGACTCCTAATCTTTTGAAGTCTTTGACCATCGGCCAGAGATTGTCCATTGCGAACTTTTCGCATTCTTCTACAAATTTCTTGACGCCGAGCTTATTCACTATGTCTTTCTTGTCCTTGAGGCCGAGTTTTTTCTCAACCTTGACCTCTATTGGGAGCCCGTGCATGTCGAATCCTGGCCTGTCCCACACATCAAAGCCTTTCATTCGCTTGTATCTTAGCACTGCGTCTCTGAGTGCTTTGCCCCATGCGTGCCCGATGTGGATCTCTCCGGTTGTATACGGAGGCCCGTCTAGATAATACCATGTTTGCTTGCCTTTATTCTTCTCTACTGCTTTCTTGTAGATATCCTGAGCCTTCCAGAACTCGAGGATTTTTGGTTCAATTTCCGTTGGCTTGTATTGTTCAGGCATACTTGGCGAGGATATTGCTTAGTTTAAAAAGATAACGGTATAGTGCACCGTGCAATGCAACCTATATTTTTGACATCATTAAATGCGCAAGATTTATATCTGGGGCATTAATTGCTGGGTGTCTATGGCAGAAAAAACTGAGGTTGATATGGATGTTTTCTCCAGGCGGATTAGTCCTTATTTCACTTGGCTTGAATCCCGGATCGAGAGCGGCTGGAAGCAGAGTGATTCTTGTAAGAAGGACGTCCTGAAGGAAACTCGTACAATGGCGACTAACTTGCGTGCCAGGTTTATTCTCGGAGTCAATAAAGAGGACCTGAAGCAGGAGCTTGCGAATACTATGGAATTATTTGATCTCGCAATCGATGCTTTTCCTGACTACGCTTCTGAAGTTGAGAGCAAGGTTGAGCACTTTGCAAAGGGCATCAGGACCGAGCTTGGCGAAGATCTTTTGCCGAATGGTTTCGCAAATGGTGTGGCAAAGGTTCAGAAAGCAAGAATAGTTAAGAAGGTGAAGAAAGAGAAAATTAAAGTCGAAAAGGTTCAGAAAGTGAAGAAAAAGACTGTAAAAAAGAAAATAAAGAAAGTTGAACCTGTAGAGCCTGAAATAACGCCAGTCGAGGAGAAAAAAGAAGTGGCACCAGAAGAGCCGCCTAAGATAGAAACCAAGCCTAAAAAGCCAAATCCGGTCATCAAGTGGCTCAGGAATGCTATTTTCGGTGATGATCTGTAGAAACCCTTTTAAACCATTTTTTCTTCTATCTCTCTAAAAGAGGGATACTATGAAGCCTAAGGATATGCTTGTTGATTTTATTGAGAAGAGCGCTGCATTTGACAATGATGCCCGTCTCAAATTGCTGCTTGTTGTTTCCGGCGTGAAGCCTGCTACTTTCGTTCCTTTGCGGATCACACCAAGAAATCTCGACGATAAATACCATTTTGAGAAGCATTTGAAGGAAGCCGGGTTCAAATTCACTGTTACAAAGCCGAGAAGTTTTGAGGAAATCAGCAAGATCAAGAAGAATCTCATTTACTGGCGTATGAAGGGTATTTGGTATGGTTTTGACATTTTCAGGAATGACAAGGTTTATGCGGACTTCAAGCGATACAAGAAGCTTTCTAAAGCGGGTAGGTACAAGCAGGCCGATGTTATCGGCGGCAAAATCTACGGCTATCCTTCCTGTTGTGTTAAAGAGTTTATCAGGGAAAGGGATCCTAAGTTTATTGCGAAGAAATATACTTACGGGCAGTATTTCAAACGCCTGCAGGATATCGAGACTAAATATCCTTTCATAGTTCACACGCCCTGCAATAAATGCAAAGCTTCAGAGAACTTGAACAACAAATACAGGGCCGCGATTAAGAAGATCGCGCCGAAGTTCTACAGGCAGTTTACCAAAAAGCAAAAGCTCATCATGCCGATCATCATAAATTTCGAGAATGATCTTATGCTAAAGGGGACGTCTATCTGGCCTGAGAAAAAAATGCACAACTATACTGCGATCTCAAAAAAGCCGATAGATAAGAAGTATTATCTGATCAGCTTCCTTACAAAGAACCATTATGTCGAGGGTGATGTCGTTAAGGCTGAGCTGACGATGCAGTATAACTGGATCAGCGTTCGGGAAATAAAGAGGACTGGGTACATCCGCCATCTTGCGCACGAGCGGAAGTTTTCGGTATGAAATTTTCACAAGTAGCAAAAGTATATGAACAGCTTGAAAGTATCAGTTCCGGCAATAAGATGCGCGAGGTTCTCGCGTCTTTGCTGAAGAAAGCTTCAAAATCTGAGATCAAGGACATAGCATATCTTACGCTCGGGAATATCGGCAGTGCTTATGAAAATATCGTCATAGGCATGGCTGATAAGATGGTGCTTAAGGCGCTTGGCGCACCTCTTTCTGACTTCAAGAAGAAAGGCGACATTGGCCTTGTTGCCGAGGAATTTGTTTCGCAGAGCCGGCCAACTTTAAAAGTTAAGGCGGTCATTGAGACTCTTAGAAAAATTGCCAAGACAAGCGGCGCAGGCAGCCAGGAGAGCAAGATAAAACTGCTGGCTTCGCTTTTCAAAAAAGCAACGAAACTTGAAGCCAAGTATATTGCAAGGATTGTTTCAGGCCAGCTTAGGCTTGGTGTCGGCGACAAAACTGTTCTTGATGCACTCTCGATTTCTAAAACAGGCAGCAAGACTGCAAGAAAAGCTCTCGAGCATGCGTATAATGTCTGCCCTGATGTTGGCTTGATTGCCGAGACTTTCAAAAAGAAAGGTGCCAGGGGCGTGGAGAATATGGAAGTGCAAATTGGCAGGCCTGTTCAGGCAATGCTGTGCCAGCGCGTGAAGCATTTTGAGGATATCGGCAAAAGGCTTGGCTTTCCCCTGACTGCAGACCAGAAATATGATGGTGAAAGGATGCAGATACACAAGGACGGGAATAAGATCACTTTGTTCAGCCGCAGATTGGACGACATTACTAATCAGTTTCCTGATGTTGTTAAGCATGCTAAAAAACGGTTGAAAGCGAAGAGATGCATCATTGATTCTGAATGCTGTCCTGTCGATAAAAAAGGGAATTTGCTTAAGTTTCAGACGCTTATGAAAAGAAAGCGCAAGCACAAAGTTGAAGAATATACAACAACAGTTCCCGTAACTTGCTTTCTTTTCGATGTTTTGTACTACAATAAGAGCGTGATTGATCTTCCTTATCCTAAACGCAATGCTATTCTTAAGAAGATTCTGACTGAAGGACCGCACTTCAAGCTTACGAGCAGGAGAGTTTGCAAGGATCTTGAGTGCGCGAAGGCGATGTTTGACAAGGTGATTGCTGCAAAAGGTGAAGGCATCGTCGCTAAAGGAATGAAAAAAGAGTCAAAGTATACGCCCGGCCTTCGTGGTTATCATTGGATCAAATGGAAGCCTGAGTATACTAAAGGCCTTCGGGATACTTTTGATCTTGCTGTCGTCGGTGCTTATCGCGGAAGGGGCAAGCGTGCTGGTGCGTACGGCGCGATTCTGTGCGCTGCTTACAACAAGTCGAAAGACCGCTTTGAGACATTTTGCAAGGTCGGCTCTGGCTTCACCGATGAGATGCTTGCAGCTATGCCCAAGAAATTCAGGCCTTACGTTTCCAAGAACAAGCCTGCACGGCTGGATATTGTCAAGACGATGCATCCTGATATCTGGTTCGAGCCCGGCATTGTTATTGAAGTCACTGGCGGCGAGATTACGAAAAGCCCTTACCATACCTGCGGCAAGGAGAAAGGGCAGGGCCTGGCATTAAGATTCCCGAGATTCTTAAGATACAGAGACAAAAAACCCGAGCAGGCTACTTCTGTTAGGGAAATTAAGAAGATGGTTTAGAATATCAGGTCAGGATCAGTATCTTCATATGGGTCATCGTAATCAAAAGAAGAGCGTTTCGGAGGTATACCTCTCCTGTCTGTCATTGGCAGTTTTTCTGCGGACATTCCTTCTCTGATCGCTGTTTCTGTGAATCCCATCTCATCAAGTGTGCCTTCCGGATTGTAGTCCAGTTTGCCTCTTTTCAGGACTAGTTTGAATGGTGTATTTTTGGCAGGTGCATAGCATTTAGCGCCCTGTTCCTGCAAATATTGGCCTAGCTCTCCATTATGTGTTGTTACAATAACTCTGCATTCCCTTTCCAATAATATCGGCAATAGTCTTCTTGCCTGCTCAATCGCTGTCGGCCCATTGGTAAGGTCGCCCAATTCATCGAGGATTACTTGCTGTCCGGGATGTATTGCATGCAGTCTGCCCATGATCATGCCGCAGCTATACCAAAATTCCGATCCACCGTGCCTCATATCTCCTTTGCATTGTATGAAATGCGAAGCCGTGCATATTCCATACTCGCAGGTGTCTGCGGGAATTGGAAATCCTGCATTAACGAGATGATTCAGCATATGGAACGATCTGGCTGCTTCTGATTTTCCTCTGTTGTTTGCACCCCTGATTAATATTAGCCTGTCCTTATCTCCTATATTGAATCTATTGGGAACGGGTTTGTGTTCGTATGGCCGTGATGAATGCAATAGCCTGATCGGCAGCATTCCTTCAATATTTATCCTCATATCGTCACATATCGTAGGAAAGGTGGTATAATTTCTGCATTCAGTGCTTCCATGATAATAGTGCCTTAGCTGTGTAATCATCATTGTTAATGGCTCGGCGAGCATCCACGAGCTTATTTGGTTTAACTGGTCCATCCGCTGGCGTGCTTCACCTACTGCCCTTTCTACCAGTGTTCGATCAAGCTCGGATCTGTACTTGACAACCTTTCTTTTCTCATACCTGTTGGGATCTTTTTTTGTCGGACTTCGAAATGTTAGCGGGTGAACCTGATTTGAAAGTATGTCGAAATGATCTTCAAGCGTTGTTCCAGGCTTGGCTATTGCATATACTATTCCTCCATACCGTTCTGAAAAGAATGCTGCAACTCTTCTGTCCGTTACTTTCCTTCTGTCTCTTACCTGTTCTTGCCATACGCTGTCCTTTTCCAATTCCTCGACCCATTGCACGCATCTTCTAAGCGCCCTGCTGTCTGCGCGCAGCTCTTTTATCCGTTCAAGAAGTTCTACTGCCCGCCCAACCGTTACTTGGCATCTAAGATAGTCTTTGTGCAAGCCGCCATCATCATACATTCCTCCATGTCTTATAGGAAGCGAAATAAAAATCTCCCCAAGCTGTCTGCGGAGCTCCGGTTTTTCTAATAGCTCTTTCACAGCCTCCTGCCTAAACCTTATATCCTGCGGCGTGATTTTTGCATTAAGGAAACAATATTCTCTAAATGGCGGCAGCCAATTCTGCACTATATGGCGCGGCCTAAGGCAGTGTAGTTCTGGATCGTAGATATGCAGGCGTTCAAATCCGGCAAGTATAACGTCTAATGATTCCGCAGAAAATTGTCCAAACTGCTTCAGGGGCTCATATGTTTCCCTATCCACATTTAACGCTTCAAAGAAGTCCTCATCTTCTGTTACTATGCTTTTTGGCTTAAACCAGTGGCTGTCTATTATCACAAAAATGCTTCTTGCGGGAAATATTTAACGCTTTTCCTGTTTTTTATCCACAGGAAGGTTACGATTTTTCCTCTCTATCCATTTATAGAACAAGTATATGATGCCCAGAAGCATCAGTGTTGGTACAACGATTGTTGCTATTTTCCATAATATCTCTTGTACTGGGGTCATATGGTGAATTTATGTTGTTCATCATATAAAGTTTTAGGCGATTGCGAGCAGTTTGCACATGTCCACGCTCATTGGGCCGTGTTCGCCATATATCGTGTGTATGCATTTTTGGTTTTCCATTTCTTTCACCTCTGTATATGCATACGCTAATCTCGCTTATATACTCTAAGCACTAAAAGTAGGGAATATTTCTTCATAAGGTTTTTAACAGAAACTACTGAAAAGTAATACCTAATCAAATAAAGACCGTTCTGGAATAGTCGCCATAATGCTGTCTATTCTCTCGTGTAAATACTTTGCCGTAAAGCTTCTTGCAGGATCAAGGCCCATGCATTCTGCGATTAGTCTTATAAGCTCTATTTTTTTCGGCTTGCCGACGTTATACAGCCCTATACGGTAATCACCGGCTTCGCCTCTTGATAGTACATCAGCAGGCACATGAGCCGTGCAGTATATGCTGTTTGCAGCACACGGTAGTCCGCGCCTAAAAATAAGCATGCGTTCAGCAGGATCGTCGCATAAAGCGCATGGCAATACAGAAGTAAATTCTCTTGATGCCCGGTCGACTATTTGCACTCTTGATTTCCACGCGTTGGGAAAATACTTTCCACTCCTCGGCATAATAACACTGTAAAAATGATCCGGATCATTAAACGCTATTTGTTCCGGCGTCTTCCCTGTATGTTTTCCGAGAATATGACCCAGAATATTCAAATAAGCTCTATTAGTTGTATCTAATTTTGAAGGATCCAGTTTTACAGCCATATTAGTTTTACTACTGGAAAGTATATAAACTTTTCTGCCAATTGCTTGCCCAAGAAATAAACCACTCCTGAGTGAATAAAATAGAAAGGTTTTTAAAATCAGCAAAGTATGTTTTACTTATGATACGCGCAAATCTTAGGATGCTAAGAGTAGAGAGCCAGAATCCAGATACTCCGAATTATCGACAGGCTGCTGGCCTCATGCAGCAGAATCCAGATCCTTCTACACTTGATGGCAGAATTAACACTCTTGATATCAAAAACATGACTAAAGCAGTAAGCATGCATCGTAGAGAATTTAATTCTGATGTTCTTAAGGCCGCACACGATTATTGCAAAGAAGGCATAAGAAGAATCAAGACCGGAAGAATTTTCTCAGAGCAGCCTATTGACATCCACCGTGTTCAGAGGATGTTGCCTCATTTCTGGAATTATGCAGCAGAGTTTTCTCATGCGCTGTGGAAAACTACTGATGATCCAGATCATCTTCAAATAGCATTGACAGAAATTGACAGCGCAACAAAAGAAGGTATGGAAGATGACCTCAAAGGAAAAATGATTACTTTAAGTCTAAAGGCATTAATTCAAAGAGAAATGCACAACCACACAGGTGATCCAAATCCCCTTTGTGACAGAGTTGATACGCATCTGGATCTTCTGGAACTGCCGGTAGTAATAAGGAAGAAACAAGCAATAAAATTGGTTACTGCAAAAGATGCATTATATCTTGCTCAAGCGATTCAAGGTCCTGAAGCATTAGACTACGCAAGGCTTGCTTATGCACTTTTTTCAACGCACGACAAACCGCACCACAAGAAGTTATTTGAGGCTGCAAAAGTAATATGCACTTACTGTCCGCTCGAGGAGAAGGACGGTATGGAATTAAGAAGGCTGGATCATTTAAAATCTTTTTTAAGATCGTTGAGCCAGACTGATCCTGCACAAATCGCGGTCTATATGCCCGTATTGATAGGCATAACAAAAGATTTAGAAGAAGCGGGATATGATGTTACTTTTGATACAGGCCTATTGCTCCATGAAATATTGGATCCTTCTGATTATACAATTTCAGGTTACCTGACTGATGCAGCAAAATACCTGCTTAGGTCTTTCAGGATGGTCGATGAGGAGGAAGGCATTCACCGTTTAGAAAAAACGATCGAAGTATGTGAAGATCTCGCTTCGACCATAGAACCGAGATGCAGGGGATTTATTGAAGTCAGCTGCGGGCATGCACACCTCGTACTCAGGGATTATGACTTTTCTCATCACGAAAGCGCAATCGAATGTTTTGAACGGGCAAGGCGTGCGTTTATGGACTATGCTTCAGAGGAAACTTTGTCCGGATTGGAGTATACTGAGAACACTTTGCGAAAGATGAGAAAAAAGCCCAAGAAAAAAGACAATTTAAAACGGGGCCCCAGGCCATGCAAGGCATATTCAAGAAGACAAAACAAACTCACGACGGAAATGATGGAGTTTGCATTCTAGCGCTCTCCCTTCTTCTTGCAACATATTTCCACAGGAGCAATTCAACATCACCACCCCTTAGCGGTTCAAGGTGCCACTTGCCGTTATTATCCTGTTCTCTTCTCAGCACATGATGTATCATTTTCCAGTACATTCTTAGTGTTCTCGCATCAGGTCTTCTAAACGGCATCATCAAATGGTCTCCCTGTTGTTCTGCTTTCTGTGCAACTCTAAAATAAGCAAACACTGCATGATGGTCCCATCTCTGCTCCATAAAACCCGATTCTTTCGTGCTGTTATCATCAAGTACATTTTTACCTTGTGATCTGTCTATCTTGATTTTTTCCCAGAATTCTCTTGGCGAATCGCTAACGAGCCGCGAGTTGAATCCTCGTGCATATGCTTGCCTCCTGTTGCTTCTCCACAATGGAAGGTTGTCAAAGCCTACCCTGTATCGCAATCCTGGCTCATGGAAGCTTGGCACTACCATTGCGCCCAGCACGCCTTTTTTGAAGGGCTTTGC
>JAHWHO010000011.1 GCA_019323255.1 Candidatus Woesearchaeota archaeon | reverse complement strand
TATTGATCGAAGAATCTTCTTAGAGCTCTATTCTCTTTTATTCGGTTGATTATTGTGATTATTGGTGCTTTGTAGAAGTATCTCAACCCTATATCCTGATGCAGATATTCTTTGAATTTTTGCATGCCTAGTATTTCCATTGTTTTCTTTGAAACATCATTTTCGGGCCACGTTTCCCCATATATCATCGCTTGCGGGTTCTCTGCTTCTGCTATCTTTGTTGCGTGTATGTATAATTTGATTATTCGCACTCCACCTCTGCATTTTCTTGAGCTCGACTGCCAATGTACATAATACCCCTCTTTGAAGGGAAAGTATGCCAGTGTTGCCTCAATTGGAGTGCCGCATAAGAGTATTGTTCCATCTTGCTCATATGCTTCATCCACGAAGCGTTCTATTCCGCCATTTCTTTGTGATAATGGCGGCTTCCAATCAGTATCCTGCTCCCTAAAGAATTCGATTAACTGTTCTCGATTCTCTTCTGTCGCCACTATAATTTCTGTCATTTGATCGCTATGTATTGTTTTGCCGGCTTATTTAATTCTTTCTGCGGGAATACTTTTTTATATCCTTATTTTCCCTAAATCTCTATGGACGAAAAAAAGGTCAAGAAGGATTTTCTGAAAAAAGCAAGTAAAGATCCTGATAAGTACTTTCCTACTAAAACTCTGAAAGATCTTAAGTTCGAAAGGTATCAATGCGAGAAATGCAAGCGCTTTTTCTGGTCTCAGAAGAAGCATAAGACTTGCGGTGACGCTGCATGCTCTGGCGGCTTTCGCTTCATCGGCAAGAAAGTCACGAAGAAGCAACTATCCTACATTGATGCCTGGAAGGAATACGCTAAGATCCATAAGAAGCTCGGCTACACGCCGATAGAGCGCTATCCTGTGGTCGCGAGGTGGAACCCCACTGTTGACTTCACAATCGCGAGTATTGCCGCATTTCAGCCTTATGTTGTGTCTGGCGAGATTGCTCCGCCTGCTAATCCATTAGTTCTTCCCCAAGTATGCCTGAGGTTTAGTGATATTGACAATGTCGGCATCACGGGCCATTTCGTAGGCTTTGTGATGCTTGGCGAGCATGCATTCCTTCCGCCTAAAGATTATGACCCTAATAAGTTCATTAAGGACCACCTTACATGGCTTCAGAAGGGGATGGGCCTGGACCTAAAAGATCTTCTAATCCACGAGGATGCCTGGGCTGGTGGCGGAAACCTCGGTCCCTGTATGGAGTTTTTCTCCCACGGCCTTGAAATCTCTAACCAGGTCTATATGCAGTATGAGATCCAGCCAAACGGCTCTTTGAGGGAGCTTGACATCAAAGTGCTTGACATGGGCCAGGGCTTGGAAAGAATTACCTGGTTTACTAATGGAGGCATCTCGATTTACGAAGAAGTTTTCCCGCCCGTTATGAAGCGCTTGAGGAAAATTACTGGCGTTGATCTTGATAAAAACTTCATGAAAGGTTTTACTCCTTTGGCTGCTTATCTTAACATTGATGAGGTCAAAGATATTGATCTTGCATGGCAGGATGTTGCGGACAAGCTCGGCATGTCTTTGGATGAGGTTAAGAGAAATGTGCTTCCGCTTGCTGCTTTGTATTCTGTAGCCGAGCATGCGCGTGCATTATTATTCGCCTTGACCGACGGCGCTCTGCCATCTAATGTCGGCGGGATGTATAACCTTAGGGTTATACTGAGGCGCGCACTTGGTTTTATTGAGAAATACGGCTGGAAGATTGATCTTGCTGATGTTTGCGCGTGGCATGCTGACTACTTGCAGCCTTTGTTCCCTGAGCTTATGGAAAATCTCGATGATGTTAAAGCCATTCTGAAAGTTGAGAAAGAGAAGTTCCTTGCAACTCAGAAAAAAGTACAGCAGGTTCTTCCACGCATACTTGAGAAAGATCTTAAGCCGAAGGATTTTGTCACATTATACGACAGTCAGGGCATCTCGCCTGAATTAATTTTGCAGGAAGCTGAGAAGCTTGGGAAAAAGGTCAAAGCACCGGACAATTTCTATGCTTTGCTTGCTGCACGCCATGAGCAGAAGGCGGCAGAGACCAAGACTGAGAGGGAAGAGCATCTGCCTTTAGAGAAAGTACAGCCCACTAAAGTCCTATACTATGATGATTGCGAAAAAACAGCATTTGATGCTAAAGTGTTGAAAATAATCAGCAAACAAGTCATTCTTGATAAGTCTGCGTTCTATCCTACGAGCGGAGGCCAGGTGCATGATACTGGAGAACTCAATGGAGAGAAGGTCATAGACGTGTTCAAGCAGGGCCCGCATATTGTTCATGTGATGAAGGCTAAGCCGAAGTTCAAAGCAGGCGAAAAAGTGCATGGCGATATTGACTTTGACAGGAGAATTCAGCTTGCCCAGCATCATACTGCAACGCATATTGTGAATGCAGCAGCAAGAAGGGTATTGGGCCAGCATGTCAATCAGGCATCTGCGAAAAAGGATGTGGATAAGGCCCATCTGGACATCACCCATTATGAGGCTGTTGATGACGGCCAGCTTGAACTGATAGAAACAGAAGCTAACAGGCTCATTAAAGAGGGAATTAAGACTGAGCTTATGTTCATGCCCAGGGAGAAAGCTGAGAAGGAGTATGGCATGCTCATCTACCAGGGCGGCGCAGTTCCGGGCAAGCAGCTTAGGATAGTGAAGATCGGCGATATTGATGTTGAAGCCTGCGGCGGAACCCATCTTAAGAATACGCTTGATATTGGCAGGATTAAGATGATTAAGGCTTCTAAAGTGCAGGATGGTGTTGTAAGGTTGACGTTTGCTGCTGGCCGTGCTGCAGAGGATGTTGAGGAAGGCGATAAGGAATTATTAGACAAGCTTGCAGATTTGCTAAATTGCGACCAAGATCAGATTCCCGGCCGTGTTGAAGAGCTGTTTAAGTTCTGGAAGATTGCAAGGAAGCTCAGTAAGAAAGGAGACAAGATTCCTAACTTAAAGCTCACTAGTGTAAGAAGATTTGAAGGCGATCTATTGAAACAATCCGCCGATCTTATCAAAACTCAGCCGCAGTATGTAATCCAGACTGTGATGCGGTTCTTAAAAGATATTGAAGAGTTCAGTAAATAGGCTCAGTTGTATGTCGTGGGGTTGAGCGCAGCGAAATCCCACTGGAGTGGTTTGGGTCCTAGCCTTTCTCAAAGGGTAGAAACTCAGCCGCAGTATGTAATACAAACTGTTCTGCGGTTCCTGAAGGACATAAAAGAATTTCAATCATAAAACCAATAATTATTTATACCCCTTCTTTTTTCTAATCTCAGGTGAAACTATGATACGAGAAAACCCAATGACATTGTTGGCCCGTATCTAGTGTGAGTTCCTTTTTTTTCTCGACGAAATTACTATATTGCACAAGGTGATATTATGCCGCCTATAATCCACATAAAGAATTTGTGTAAGACTTACAAAACACACAAGCGTGAGTCTGGCGTTTGGAGCGCAGTGAAGTCCCTTTTTCATAGAGAACATAAGATTATCCACGCGTTGAAGAACGTTAGCTTTGACATCGATAAGGGCGAGATTGTGGGCTTTATCGGCCCTAATGGTGCCGGAAAATCCACTACGATCAAGGCCATGTCAGGCATTCTCTATCCGACTAGCGGTGAGATCGAAGTGCTCGGCTTCACGCCCTGGCAGGACCGTGTTAAGTTCGTGAAGAACATAGGTGTAGTGTTTGGCCAGAAGACCAGCCTTCATTGGGATCTGCCGCCTGTAGATACGTTCCATTTGAACAAAGTGCTTTATGATATTCCTGATAAGGAGTTTGATGCCCGTCTGAAAAAGATGGCTAAGCTGCTTGATGTAGAGGAAGTCATAAAGAAGCCCGTGAGGGATCTTTCACTCGGGGAGCGCATGAAGTGCGAGATTATCTCTGCTTTACTCCACAATCCTCCACTGGTTTTCCTTGACGAGCCTACTATTGGCCTTGATGTTGTTGCCAAGGATAAGTTCCGTGAGTTCATTAAGGAAGTGAACGAGAAAGAAGGCACGACTTTCATAGTGACAACTCATGATATGCAGGATATTGAGCTGCTTTGTAAGCGCATCATCGTTATCAATCATGGCAGGATTGTTTATGACGGCGATATAGCTAAGGTCAGGCAGGAATTTCATTGCAAGCATATAGAGGTAAAGCTCAATTCAAAGGGTAAGAAGTTCAGGCTTAAGGGCTGCAAGGTAATCTCGCAGGAAGAATTTGATATCAGTCTTGAGCTTGATACGCACATGACTAATATCAAAGCGTTGATCAACCATTTGGTCACCGAATATGATGTTGCAGATATTGTCGTTAGTGATCCGCCTATTGAAGAGATCATTCAGACGGTGTTCCGGAAATGATAAAGAAGTATTTGGCGCAGGTTTTTGTTGGCTTTAAGGTAGCTACGCGTTTCCGCTTCAACTTCCTTGTCAATATTCTGACTGTGCCGCTCTCGGTCTTGATATATGCATTTTTGTGGACTGCAATCTTTTCATACACGGGCCAGGATCTTATTCGGGGATTCTCATTGAATGGAATGATCGGTTATTATGTTGTGAGCATGATTGCGGGCCTGTTTATCTGGGTTGATATCGACAAGTGGATTGCAGAGGACATCAGGAAGGGCTACCTTGTTGTGGATATGCTTAGGCCTATGACTTATCTTGCTCAGTGTATTTATTTTGAGATTGGGGTAAATTTCATGGGAATAGTTGTCAATCTTATCCCTGTGTTTTTGATAGGTTTTGTTGCATTCGGGCTTCAGGTAGCTTCGCTTCCTTTGTTTGTGGCCTTTTTTATGTCGCTTGCATTTGGTTTCCTGATTGCATTTTTCATTTCGTTTTTTGTAGGCCTGACTGCATTTTGGTTCAAGGAGATTGGAGGCCTTAGGCGTGTTCGCCGTGCTTTGGTTGTTTTCCTTAGCGGCGGCATGATTCCTCTGACTTTTTTCCCTGATACCGCGCAGAAAGTTTTCGCGTATCTTCCGTTCCAGTACATAAGGTACACTTCGATAAATATCTACCTTGGCAAGTATGGTGGGTGGAATCTGGCATTCCAGATGCTCGTGCAGCTTGGCTGGGTGATCCTGCTTTACCTGCTTGTAAGGTGGACGTGGAACACAGCTGCAAAGAAATTTTCAGGTGAAGGAACATGAAACTAATGAAGCTTGAGGCTAAGGCTGCTGCGTTGGATTTGTCGCGGGAGCTTGCATATAAGGGCAATTTCATTTTGAAATGCCTGGCTTTTGTTATCACTGATTTCATCGGTCCAGTCCTGACGCTGTTGATTTATAACTCTACGCTGGGCATTCCCGGCTGGAGTTTTTACGAGCTTTTGCTTTTCCAGGGCACTTTGACGATTGTGTTCGGGCTTGGCCATCTTTTTGTCCTTGCTTTGCCCTATACAGCAATTCATGCGATTGATCGCGGCGAATTTGACAAGTATCTTGTTAAGCCATACTCTCCATTGTTGTATCTGATTACCCAGTCGATTCTAGTAGAGGGTGTAGTGGAGGTAGGTGCAGGTGTTTTCATCGCAGCGCTCTCAATCGTGAAGTTAGGCCTGCCTGTTTTCAGCATGTCGTTCTTTTCCTACCTGTTCATGATTTTCCTTGGGATTGTGTTTCAGGTTGCGGTAATGGTGCTTATCGCATCACTTTCATTTTTTATAGTGAAGGCTGATGCTTTGATGAATTTATACTTCAGGCTGTCTGATTTTGCCAGGTGGCCGATTAGCATCTACGGGCCTTTGCTGAAGATTTTCCTTGTATTCCTGTTCCCGGTAGCTGTGAGTTCGTTCTTCCCTGCCGAGGTGCTGCTCAGGGGTCTTAGCTTGCCTGTGCTGTTCCAGGCTTTTATTCCTGTGGCGGTATTCTTTTTGATAGCTGTTGCTGTCTGGAATCTTGCTATGCGCCGGTATGCATCTGCGGGCGGATAATCTTTTCTTTATATATTATCAGCATTAGATTTATATACGAAGAAACCATATAGTATACTGGATGGTCAGGAGAATAACTTTCGTCTCATCTGAGGTTGTCGAGCAGTCCATAGAGTCTCAGAATGCGAGCGATTCTATCGAAGAGAGTAAGTCCTAGAATATTTTCTCAAGTATGTCTTGCGTATACAGCAATATCGCCTGTGCTTGCTGTTCTGACGGCTTGAATGCTTGCCGTTTCTTGTGTACGCTGAACACTCTGACTTGATTCACTAAATGTATTTGGTTCATCAGTCCTGGATCAAGCTTTACTCCCCTGTCTGATAATTTCGCAATTAGAGAACCTAGTCCGATCCCTGGTGCTTTCTCCAATAAGTCTACATTTGTCGTCTCATAATATTTTCTGTGCAACGCTGTCTCAAGTATTCTGCCGCATAGTATCACTGCGCTCCTGTAGCACTTGTTTTGTATGTTTTTTTGTATCTCGTCGAAATCTGCTTCAATATCTTCTTTTATGTCTGGAGGAATTCTCTTCATCTGTATTTGCGTAATTTTTGTACATTTTTCTGCCAGTTGTTCAACTAATTCCAGTTTCTCAGGAATCCTCGTGCTGTCCTGCAGTCTTTTTGCTGTCTCCGCCTCATTTGTGTTTCTTAATTCATTCACTAATTGTTGTGTTAGCCCTTTTATGCTCGACTTAAGCGCCTCGATTTTTCTGGATGCGAAGTCCATTGTAGGCCTGCGGTCATATTGTTCCTGAGTTATTTGTGACAGCGCGGCCTTCAGTTGAGTACTGGTTTTAGATGCAGCCATACGGCTTTGCTTTGCAGAAATCTTTATATACTTATTGGTCGGTTTCTATCGTCATGAGATGGCTATTCTTAGTTTTGTTGGTGCTCGTTGCATGCGCGCCAGTTGAGAAGATGGAACCACAGGAAGCGGGTGATGCTCCTGCAGTCGAAGAACAGAGTGTGCCTCAGCCCGAGGTCACGCTTGAGAAGGAAGAATCACAGCCTACTGACAGCTCGTTTGCAGTTGTTGAAACTCCTGAGATTGTTTGCGAGGGTATGGTCACTGCTGATGAGTTCGCGAACATTTGCGGCCTGGGCTCATCTGAAGTGAGTGTCACGTTCAGGAGCGGTACGAAGAACTGTTTGGTATCTTTGCGCCATCAGACTGAGCGCACTTCCTATGGTGGTATTGAGCTTACAAGGTATAATTCCGCTGAGAAGGCATCATCCGAATTTGACCGCCGCTTAAAGGTGCGCATGGTTGGTGCGTCTAATACTGATATTTCTGATGCGAGGACGTACGAATTCGCGATGATCGACCTGAACAACATAGAGTTCTTGAAGAATGCCGACATAGTCAATGTCAAGGCAACCGAGTCTTTCTGTCCAAAAGATAAGCTGATGGAGTTTGCGAGGCTAGTCGCGGGCAAGATTTAGGAGTGTTTTTTGTTGTTCTATTTTTCTTCTTTTTAGTATCTCTGTAATGTCCACGCCGAATTTCTTTTGTGCGAGCGCTTGTGCGTATTTGAGCATGAGTTCTTTGCTTGCGAATTGTATTGGCTTGTTTTGCAGAGTTTTTCTTGCTGCTTCCCTTGTCACCCATACTCCGAGCGGCATTATGTACTCGTCTGTTATGAATCTTAGCACGAGGCATCCTGCCTGTCTTTTTTTCTGTCTCAAGTGCTCGGATATGGCCAGCCTCACTGTATAATATCCACCTGCACACTGTTCAGCATACGTCTTTCTTCCTCTGTATTCTTCATGGTCTGTGCTGTATTCTAATGCAGGCCCGGGCTTTGCATATATCTCAAACAGTTCATAGCTCCAGATTTCTGGCGACATTAAGACCAAGTAATAATTGCCAAGATAATCTCCGAAGTATGCTTCCCATTCGTTGATGATTGGGCTTTGCCTTACCTTGTCCAATTGGTCTTTTCCTAATACGTCATCTGTTGCTGTTATGCTCCATCTTGTCGGCACAAGTTTTCTGTTCTTGCCAAATGTTCCTGTACTTAGCATCCTGCTCAATCGTACTTCGTCAATTCCGTGTGCATTAAGCCTTATCAGGGCGTCTGCTGACAGCATGTCGGTATCGTCGTGGAATTTCTGCACTCTTGTGGGGATTCGGGGATTGCTTTCAAGTTTGATCTTCTTCAGCTGCGCCTGCGGCCCCATCGGTGCTACGTGCTCGCTTACATTTAACTGCAAAGACGGTTTTCTTGCGAGCTGTATTCCAACATCTGCGGGCTTTTTCGCCA
Source organism: Candidatus Woesearchaeota archaeon (assembly GCA_019323255.1). Lineage (GTDB taxonomy): Archaea > Nanobdellota > Nanobdellia > Woesearchaeales > ARS49 > JAHWHO01. The sequence goes on along the minus strand of JAHWHO010000011.1, from coordinate 2,948 downwards.
TTGCTACTTCCTGTGCTATCTGCACAAGCTTGTCTATTCGTTTGACTCCGCCTTTCCACCTGCTGTTCACCATTTGTGTTCTGTAATTTACTATCTGGGGTATTTTTGTGCCTGTTCTTGACCAATGCTGTGGCGCATCATATTCCCATGCATTGTCTTCTCTTTGTGTTAAGGACATGATTCCAATGTTTATGTTCGGGTATCCTATTCTGCCTATGAATGGCGTTGGAGCACTCCCCGAGAAATCTTCTTTGCCCACTAATGGCCTTGCTTTTACGAGTGCAGAAGCTATTATATTCTCTTTCTCTCGATATTTAACGCTTTTTAGAATCATCTATCCTGCAGAATTTTCAGGATTTTATATTATTATCGTCGCTTGTTACACTGGGTTCGTCTTCTTCTGTTTGCCTGAACTGTGAGCAGGTCTTCTTGCCTTCCCAGAAATACCAGCAGTCTTTTCCCAATTTTTTATAGATGTGGCAGTTCTTGCAGAGTCCCATGTTCTCTTTTATGGCATTTTTGTTTATATATTTTTGGTAACGTTTTTATATTCTTGTTCAGGAATTAAGCTATGCTTTCAAAAAAGGAGATTGCGTCAATCCGCGAGGAATTGCTGAATTGCCAGACTCCTATTTTCTTTTTTGATGATGATCCTGATGGGCTTGCGAGTTTTCTTCTGCTGTACCGTTTTGTTCAGGAGGGCAAAGGCTTCATTGTGAAAACCAAGCCTTCAATTACTGAGTCTTTTGTCCAGAAAGTTGAAAATTATGGTGCAGATAAGGTTTTTATTCTTGATATTGCATCTGTAGACCAGGAGTTTCTTGATAATGTGAAAGTCCCTGTAATCTGGATAGATCATCATGAGCCTTTGCAGCGCGATAAGGTGAAGTATTTCAATCCGCGCAGGACTGTTGATAAGAATGTCCCGACATCTGCGCTTTGCTGGCAGGTTGTTGAGCAGGATCGTCCTCAGGATTTGTGGATCGCGCTTGTCGGCTGTGTTGGTGACTGGTTCATGCCTGAGTTTGCTGCTGCGTTCAGGCAGGCCTCGCCGGATATTCTGCCTCATACGGGCGATGTTGCAGATATTCTTTTTAATTCCACGATGGGCCTGCTCGTTAAGATTTTCTCTTTCAATCTTAAGGGCGCTTCTGCTGAAGTTCTTAAGTCTATGAAGACATTTACGCGTGTGGAGACTCCTTATGAGCTTTTGAACCAGTCTACTTCCAAGGGGCGGTTCCTCTGGAAGAGGTATCTTGCTGCGAACAAGATTTATGAGCAGATGCTGAAGACTGCATTGAAGCAGAAGCCTAAGAAGGGCATTCTTATTTTCACTTATGATGATGACCGGCTGAGCTTGACAAAAGACCTGTCTAATGAGCTTCTTTATCGTAGCGGCTGTGTTGTTATTGTCGCGCGGGACAGGATGGGTACTATGCGATGCAGCCTTCGATCACCCGAGAAATATGATCTTGCTTCTGCTGTTGCTAATGCGCTGAAGGGCATTGAGGGCTATGGCGGCGGCCATAAGAATGCGTGCGGGGCGTGCATTAACAAGGACGATTTTGAACAGTTTGTGGATAATCTGAGGAAGGAGCTTGGGTTAACTTTATAAACGCCCCCAGTCAAACAAACTGATACGCGCCAGTAGTCTAATGGTTAGGATCCTGCCCTTCCATACGAGCGGCGCCTCAAAAGCTCGCTTTTGAAGCAAGGCAGGGGTCTGGGTTCGAATCCCGGCTGGCGCATTGAAAATTCCTGAAAACGCTAAAAAGATGTTTAGTGGGATCCTTTTTGATATTTATCAATGGGATCAAGAGATGTTTGACGGGTCCACGGCGCCTTTTGAGATGGTTTCTAGAACTCCTTCAACAGACGTGATTGCTATTGTGGGCGATAAAATTATGATTTTGAAGCAGGAACAACCTACCAAGCCGCTTTTTCCCTCCTTGCCTGGTGGAAGAGTCGAAAAGGGAGACATGCCATTGGAAACTGCTAAACGAGAGTTGTTGGAAGAAACAGGTTATGAATCGAGTAAATGGGGGTTATTAGGTGAATGGTTTGGTGTTTCTAAGCTATATTTTCATGAATCCGTTTTCATTGCTAAGGATTGTAAAAAAGTTGCAGAACAAAACCTGGATTCGGGAGAAAAAATTGAAGTGACTTTTGTTGACTTTGATGATTTTCTTCAATTATGTAGGAACGAACAATTTACTGCACCTATTGGATTAAAGTTTTTGATGTACGAAGCATTAGTTGATGAAACTAAAAAAAGAGAACTAAGGGATAAATTGTTTTCTTAGTCCTTTTTCATCACTATGCTGTTCTAATGTTCGTTTAAAAGGCTTTTTCGTTCACTTTCTTGTTATTACAAATTGTTTTATACTGTTCAGGTCTATTCTTCTCTATGTACGTCCAAAAGCCTTTGTTAATTAAAAGAGCTGATGCGAATATCGTTAAGACTTCCAGCGGCGAATTTCTCGAGTTCATTAGCTGGAAAGAGAATAAGGATTTGGCCGTAGGTATAGGCATTCATAAGAGGCGATTTCCTGCTGAAGGCTACCTAATTAGCAAAAAAGTTGACGAAATCATAATTCTCAATAAGGGCGCGGGAAGCATAATAGTTAGGCTGAAAGATAAAGATCAGAAATTTGTTCTTGAGAAAAATGCAATAATGTTCATCCCAAAAGGAACGCCATTTTATTTTATGCCCGCTCCGGAAATGGAAATACTGTCTGCTACTGGACCTTCATGGTATCCTAAGCAACAAACCGGCCTTGATTATAAAAGAAAGGAAACAGGCAGGATGATTCTATAGATAGAGACCTCTAATTTTTACTAACATAATATTTCGAGCAAGCTCGGAAATGTTCCGATTTTCTTCTCCTAACCCATATTAATCAAAAAAGAATGAAATTAAAAGGCCCGTGTCGCCTAACCTGGTATGG
>JAHWHO010000085.1 GCA_019323255.1 Candidatus Woesearchaeota archaeon | reverse complement strand
ATTTCGGCGAAGGAAAATGCCGGTATCGGTGAGTTGAAGCGCTTGGTTCTGGAGGCCAGAAATAGCTGGACCCAAGAAGAGCAAGGCCAATAAGAAAGTACACTGTTGCTACAGATATTGCAGTGGGCATATAAAAGTCGATCCAGTGGGTCAGGTAGCCTTCCATTGGCCCCGTAAGCGATATCGCTTTCTCAATTCCTGAGCCCCAGTATGCGTATGCTGCGGCAAGTACTGCAGGGATGAATGTGAACAAGCCTAGAGTGATTAACGCTGATCTTTTGCTTTTGTATGTTGCGAGTACGACACTGACTCCTGCCGCTACAAACAGTACACCCGTGATCAGAGAGCCCGTCTTAAGCGCTTTCATGAAAAAGTCTTCTGGTGCGAATATGAGCGGCAGGAACGGGATTAGCACTGTCAATCCGGTTATATAGACTACTTTAGCCACAGTGCTTACAATACCCAGTTCAACAGCTCTGCCTACTTTCTTGCGTATTGATGGAGGCGGTTTTACGGGCTCCATCTGCTTGAACTTGAACTTACCTCTTTTTTTCATAGTAGTGGTACTAAACTATTTAATACTCCTAATATTTAATCTTATTTATGGCTTTGGTTTTCGACCTCGGCGTTTTCATCGCAAGTTGCCTTGTGCTGGTTTTTGCAGGCGGCTTGCTTGTAAGAAGCCTTGCTAAACTTGCCTCTTTCCTCAGGATGAGCGAGTTTGTTCTTGCTTTTCTGCTGATGGCGATATCTACGAGCATTCCTGAGCTGTTTGTTGGCATAAGTGCGGCCCTGCAGGGCACGCCTTCTATCGCTCTTGGTACTGTGATTGGCTCTAATATTGCGGATCTCACGCTTGTTGCGGGTGTTGCTGCGCTGCTTGGCAGGGGGCTTAAGCTAAAATCCCGAAAGATCAGGAAGGATGCTTATGTTATGTTCGGAATTGCTTTGCTTCCTGTTGTTTTGATGGCAATTGGGAAACAGCTGTCAAGGCTTGATGGTGCCATATTGCTTGGCGTGCTTGGTTTATATCTGATTAGGCTGATTGTCCAGAAGAAGAAATATCATGCAACTTTCCATGACCATGTTTCGCGCTGGGGCGTGCTTGGTTATTTCATTGTTTTTGTAGCAAGCATTTTGCTGTTGTACTTTTCATCGCGTTATGTTGTTGATGCGGGCAGCGCGCTTGCTTTTGATCTGAGCCTGCCGGCTATTTTCATCGGTTTGTTTTTCATCGCGATTGGCACTTCTCTTCCTGAGCTTGTGTTTGAGAGCCGGGCAGTGTTAAAGGGCAGTTCTGAGATGGCATTGGGCGATCTTATCGGCAGTGTTGTTTTCAATAGCACGCTTGTTCTTGGTATTGTGGCATTGATCTCACCTATAACCGCGAATGTGTTCTTATTCATGACAAGCAGCTTCTTCATGATAGTTGTCTGCCTGCTGTTCGCCGTGTTCCTTGAGAGCGGCAAAGGCATAACGTGGAAAGAAGGCGTAGTGCTGCTTTTCATGTATGTTCTGTTCCTGATTGTGGAACTTAATCTTAAGCAGTTTTATTTGTTGAACGGTCTGTAGCATAAGGCTTAAATATGACTTATTTTCTTGAATTTCTCAATGTTAGTGAGTGAAGCAAAGGACTTGTTCAGAGAATATGAGGCAGAAGTTGAGGCAGGTAGAATTAGCCCTATTCTTTTTATCCAGGGCACATATCCTTATATTCCGCAGCAGGATCATGTTCTTATTGATAGAGACGGTGATCGCTTTAGGGGCATATTGCATTATTCAATTTTCCAGGTTGACAATCCTGACGCGCTTGAGGCTCTTCTTTTCAGCGAGTTTGAAGATAAGTTAGTTGACGAGAGAGAAAGGCAAGTGGACAGCGCTCCGCCCGGGAAATTCAAGATTTTCCGCTCACATGATTATGGAAAACCTATCGTCAGGATTCAGACTATTGAGTCTTTTGAGCCTGGTTGTGGGACAAGATTGATTGATAATGTTCAGCAGCTTACAGATGCGGATACTTTATTTGTGACACCAACCCCGTCTGCGGGGGGCTTCTATAGACGAATAGGTTTTGAAAATACAGGACTTTACCGTTTCTGTGTTCAGGTTCCAATTCTTGCGAGACATTAGATCTTGATGAAATTAACACTGGTTATGATCAGTATCGCAATCACTGCTATGACGAGTACTGCGTATTGTTTGTTGCTTTCAATATCCTTTACTGCATACGCTGTTATCGATTGGCTTCTTGATTCCTGATTCGTATAGTTAGGGCTTTGAACATCTTCAGGAACTGCTACGGGCATCTCTGCAGGGCTTTCAACTCCAGTTCCTACTTTGAACAGGTCCATGATCCATTTGCCGCAGTCCCATTGCTGTCCGGATCTTGAGCAAGTGTAAAGCACGACATATACTGTTTTCTGTTCACCAACTAATGGCTTGAATTGCTCTGTTATTGGAATCTTCCATGTAGCTTTCTCGCTTACGAGCCAGCCTCTTGTGTCCCTGACCTTTTCTTTATCGACCGCTTCTACTGGTATCCAGTTTCCGTCAAGATAGTAATACATTTTCCACCATGTTGCATATTCTTTTGTTGCTAGCGGGTTTCCGTATGTTATTTCCTGGACCTCCCCTATTTTTGCATTTGTAAGTTTCATGCTGAAGTCTCTTGTCGGCGGTCTTGTCCATGAGGGCATGCTGCCCGAAGGCAAGAATATGCCTGCTCTGCCGGCCATTGTTGCCGCACCGGGTGTTCCTGGAGATTCGGGCAGGTCTTTTGGTCCGCACGCTATAAGGAACATTGCTAAAAATAAAAGTAAAAATATTTTTTTCATGGTTTTGTCAGGCTCGACGGGTATTTCTTTAAGTACGCTTCGATGATTTCTTTCGATGCATATTCTGCTTTGTGCGTCTCTAGGTAGATTATGTTGTTGCCGCTTGTCCATACTGCCACCCTGTTGTCGTATTCATCCAGGAATAGCGCAATGAAGTGTCCATTGTATGTTTCTCCGCCATAGCTTATTATGTCCTTGAACAGCGTTCTTATTGTTTCATCAAGTTCTGCTTTAGTGTCGAATTCAAATACGTGTGCAAGCACGAATGTGTAGTCTATACTGCTTCTGTATCTTGCATCGTATCTTGTTACTATTATTGATTCAAAGTTATCTGGCTCTCCTGCCATGCTCTGGAATTCAAATGATTCGATATCGTTTGGGATTATGTGTTTCTCTACTCCTGTTACTTCTACTTTAGGCACTTCTGGGGCAACTGCATCGAATTTCATCAGCATCCACCTGTTTCCATTGCAGTCCCAGTTTCCTGATACTTTATTGCATGCGTATGCGAGTATGTAGTTCTCTCCGGGTGCGAATTTAGCTTCTGTTACTGTCATGCTTGCTACTGCATTTCCTTTGATCCAGTCCTGTATGACTTCTCCCTGTAATGAGAATGGTTCCCAGCTGTTTCTCTGGCTGTCATAGTAGTATGCTTTATTGTATATGTACTCGTATTCTGAGACTGTTAGCATTATGCTGTCTCCGAGTTTTACTGATGTTGGTGTGAGTACTGCATTTCTTGGCGCTGCTGCCCAGTTTGGCATTGCGCCTGCAACTGCACCTCCTGCACCTGTCGCTATGCCCGGTGGCGGTGGTGTTGGGGGAAATTGGTCTGCACAGCCAGCTAGTATCGCGGCCAGCAGCATGATTATTGCGATCTTTTTGATCATTGAAATCACCTCAGTGCTTCTTCTATTTTTTTCCGTTCCCATCCGCTTGATTCGAGATGGCTTTTTAGTTCAGTATCGGAATATCCTTGCTGTTTGTATCTTTGCATGTATCCTCTGATGCGTTCTATTTCTTCAGCTTTTTCCCTGTTTCTTGTTATTGCCAGGTTGATAATTACTCCTACTACGAGTATGGCTGCAAGGACTGCTAATGATAGCGCGAGCCATGATCTTATGTTGATTTTTGATGTTTCAGTAAGCATTGGTTGTTCGACAAGTGGCCTATTTGTTATTGCTTCTGCATTTTTGACGATTACATTCATCGCCTCAACCTGGTTTTTTATTGCTGCCATTTCATTCTCAAGGTTTGTTACCCTGTTGTCTATTGTTGTTGCAGGCAGTTTGGCTATTTCCTGCATCGCTGGTTGAGTGGCCGTCTGTGTTGCTGCGCCTGCACTCGGGATTGGCGGCGGCGAAGGCAATTCCATCATTGTTACTAATCCTGTCGTAGTTGTTCTTCCAAAACAAGTCCAGAATATAGCAATCAGCGCTAAGAATACTACTATTATTGCCACGCTCTTTTTCATAGGGGGTTTTAACATGTTTTAATATATAAATGCAACGTATGTATTTTCTATGTGACAATATTGCCTCACATTTATATTCTACAGTATATATTACTTTAAAGTCTCAGGAATTATATACTATGGTATATGATTTTACTGTCGGAGGTAGAACAATGACTGAGAAAGAAGAGCAAATAGGCTTCCATAAGGGAGCATTGACCACATTGGCGAAGGAACGGCAGGAACTTGCAAGAATGCTCCAGATTGTTGAGCAGCTTATGCAGGTGCATCTTAAGGGCTTGAAAGAGCTCGGCGTTGATCTTGAGGCGGAAGCTAAGAAGGCACCCGCATCTCTTGAAGGAGCAATCAAGTAATGATGTATGGCTCAGTAGGAGCCTCTTATGGCTCGGGGGGTTATGGTGGTTTCTATAGTTTAGGCGCTGGTTCTATCGGTTCAAGCTATGGTGGATGTTCAACATCTTACCCTTCAGTGGGCTCTTATAGTTCTATGCAGCCATATTCTGTTCCGCTTTCAAGCCATAATTTTGAGGCAGGATTATTCCTGAATCCTGACAGGCCTGAAACTCAATGGATTTCCTGTACATCAGAAGTTAATGATATTGTTGAGCAGGCATTTGAGAAAGTCACAGGGCAGAGCCTGCAGGGCATCAGCATTTTGGTTTGCCCTTTTGACCAGTTCAAAAGTATTCATTCTGAATTCGGCCCATGGAGCGAGGGTATTATGGGCTTTTCTATCAATAAAT
>JAHWHO010000084.1 GCA_019323255.1 Candidatus Woesearchaeota archaeon | reverse complement strand
CGAAGCCCTCAGGGCCCGTAGTGAGCGTAGCGAAGCGGAGGGTCGTGAGGCTCGAAAATTTATTTTCGTTGTCTCAGGGCCCGTAGTGAGCAAAGTGAACGGAGGGTGCTGAGGTCCGAAAAACTTTTGTTTTTCGATATCTCAGGGCCCGTTTTCTGTATCTCCGCCCGTATATTTTTAGAATTCTGCCCATGCTTTGTATGGGTCTTCGTAACTGCATTTCAGACAGTATGCTTCTTTTCGGTCTTCAAACTGTATAGGAACAACTCTGCTTCTGCAGTGTACGCAACCAACTTCCTGCTGCGAATACGCTGCTTCTCTTTCGCTGCGGAGAACAGCGAGCCTGCACAGGTTTACTCCATCAGCTCTTATCTGGTTTACAGCTTCCGCTTCTCCATTAAGCGTGCAAATCGCAAAAGCATCTTTCGCGATCTCTTCCAGCGCTATCATGTTCATGCTATATTATACGCGTTTTTGATACATATACTCTATGTCCTTTTTGCCGTACTGTTCATACGTTCAAATTTTATATCATTACATCCTGTTTTTTGGTATTACGAGGTGAATTTATCATGGCAAAAAAAAGAACTAGGAAGGCTGCGTGTCCAACTGACTGCGGTCCGCATTGCTTTCTCGCAGGTGTTTTCGGATCTGTCGCGGCAGCAATTGGTTTATTCCTGCTTGTAGGTGGTATTATGATGCAGGTTGAAGGCGCTTCTCTGTGGAATTCAGGCCTTTGGTATTTGGGCGGTTTCTTCCTGATGTTGGTTGGAAAACACATTATCAAAAAAGCTTGTCCAAGTTGTAGGTGAATCACAACCTTTATAAACCCTCAATCTTTCCTCTCCAACGCGAGAGAGAAAGAACGAGAGGGTATTAAATGACTATTAAGCCTATTTTACCAAGTTTAAAAGAGAAAAAAAGGTATTTGGTATTCGAAATCATCTCTAAAAGCAAAATTAAGGCTTTTTCAGCCGTTTCAAAGGCTATTTATGCCTCCGCGTTCTCTTTTGCTGGTGATTTTGGCGTTGCAGAAATGGGATTGCAGTTCCCGAAATTCGACGCTGATAAGCAGAAGGGCATTTTGCGTGTGGGTGCAGATATGGTTGACGAACTCAGAGCTTCTCTCGCATTAGTCGAAGATATAGACGGGGAGCCGTGTATTATTGATACAATCGGTGTCTCTGGTATTTTGAATAAAGCGGAAAAGAACTTTATGGCAGGTTGAAAAAATGGAGGGAGAAAGTATGCAGTCAATGTCACACCAAATGATGGGTTACGATAGAGCAATTACTATGTTCTCTCCTGATGGACGGCTTCTTCAGGTTGAATATGCTAAGAAGACTGTAAGGCAGGGGAGTACTGCTATTGGTATGGTGTGCAGTGATGGTGTTTTGCTTGTTGCAGACAAAAGGATTGTCGATCCTCTTATTATTGCAGATAAGATTGAGAAGATATTTCAGGTTGACGATCATATTGCTGCTACAGCGTCGGGCATTCTTAGCGATGCTAGGGTGCTTATTGAACGAGCCCAGTTGAAGGCTCAGAGTCACAAAGTTACTTATGACACTCCAATTGATACTATTAGTGTTGTAAAGGATATGTGTTCCTTGATGCAGATTTGCACCCAGAGCGGGGGGCTGCGTCCATTCGGCGTAAGCGTGCTTGTTGTTGGTGTAGACAGCGAGGGTCCTAAACTGTATGAGACAGACCCTACAGGGATTTTCTTCCCGTTCAAAGCGACAGCTATTGGTGAGGGCGAGCCTGAAATTGAGGAGGTTCTTACTAAAGAGTACAAGCCGAGTATGACGATTGAGGATGGCTTGAAGCTGGCATTGTTTGCTTTGAACAAGGTTCTTGACAAAGACTTTAGCGCGAACCGTGTTGATGCTGCTTTCGTTAAGAACGATGATAAGAAGTTCACACAGGTCAGCCGTGACAAGCTTGACAAGATGCTCAAGGAAGCGAAGAAAACAAAACAGTGAGGTAATGGCGAGCTTTTAGTTCTGTCATATTTACAGTAGAAAGGTGGATACAATGGAAGAGAAAGTATTAGCGAAAGAGAAGGAAATTGTGGTTCCTGGGGAGGAGATTGCTGTCGGCATGAGTTTTTTGCCGGGCAAAGGAACCTATAGGGTAAACGACAAAATTGTTGCTAAGAAGCTCGGGATGTTGGTTACTGAGGGCAAGGTGATTAAGCTTGTTCCTCTGAGTGGCGTTTACATTCCGAAGTTCAACGACCGCATTATAGGAAAGGTTGTTGACGTGCTGATGTCGGGATGGCGTCTGAGTCTTAACTGCCCGTATGAGGCTGTGCTTGGATTGAAGGATGCTACGAGTGAGTTTATCCCGAGGAATGCTGATTTGACGCAGTTCTTTGCTATCGGCGATTATGTGATGTGCAAGATTTCTAAGGTTACGAGCCAGAAACTTGTTGATGTCACAATGAGAGGGCCGGGCCTTAGGAAGCTTCATGATGGAAGGCTGGTTAAGGTCAATGCCCATAAGGTGCCGAGAATTATCGGGAAAGAAGGCAGTATGGTCAGCATGCTGAAAAATGCTACTGGCTGCAGTATTAACGTTGGCCAGAATGGTTTGATCTGGATCTCGGGCTCTCCCGAGCAGGAGATCAGGACCGAGGAAGCGATTAGGCTTATTGAAGAGCATGCGCACATGTCTGGACTGACTGATAAAGTTGCAGCATTTTTAGGAGTTGAGTAAAATGTATACAGAGAGATTTGACGGAAGAAAGATGGACCAGACAAGGCCTATTGAGGCAAAGGTTGGTGTAATTCCTCGTGCTGATGGCAGCGCGATGTTTAAGATTGGCAAGACTGTTGCTTATGCGGCTGTTTACGGCCCAAGGGAACTGCATCCTAAGTTTATGCAGAATCCGAGCACAGGTATTTTGAGGTGTCATTACAACATGATGCCTTTCTCTGGTCACGGCGATAGGGTAAGGCCTGGAACGAGCAGGAGAAGCAAGGAGATTAGCATGGTTATGAATAATGCTTTGCTGCCTGTGCTTGATCTTAAGGATTATCCAAATGCAGTTGTTGATGTTTTTATTGAGCTGCCTCAGACTGATGCAGGAACAAGGTGCGCAGCTATCTGTGCAGCTTCAATGGCATTAGCGGATGCAGGCCTGGAGATGAAGGACATGGTTGCTGCTGTTGCTGTAGGCAAGGTTGGCGGCACTGTTCTTGCAGACCTTAACTATGCTGAGGAAGCTTACGAAGAGGAAGGCGGCAGTACTGATATGCCTGTTGCGATGATCCCGGGCACTGGAGAGGTTACTTTGCTCCAGCTTGATGGCGATGTTTCGCGCGAGGATATCAAGGCGGCATTGGAGCTTGCAAAGAAAGTTTGTGCAGATATTTATGAAGTGCAGAAAGCAGCATTAAAATTGAGATATAAGGTGGATTAAAATGTACGACTTGAAGAAACATTTGTTGAATTATTACAAGGACGGAGTCAGATTTGATGGTCGTAAGATTATGGACTACAGGCCTGTAAAGGTTGAGTATGGCGTTAGCGAGAGTGCCGAGGGCAGCGCTCGTGTTTCGATCGGCGGTACTGTTGTTATTGCTGGTGTGAAGATGGCGCTGGAGACGCCTTATCCTGATACTCCCGACAAGGGCAACCTTATGGTCAATGCTGAACTTTTGCCGATGAGCAGTCCTGAGTTCGAGACCGGTCCTCCAGGGGACCAGGCTATTGAGCTCGCGAGGGTTGTTGATCGTGGCATTAGGGAGTCTAAGGCTATTGATGTCAAGAAGTTGTGCTTGAGAGCTGGCGAGAAAGTCTGGAGTGTGATGATTGACATTTGCACTGTTAATGACGAGGGGAATTTGTTCGACGCGGCCGGTCTTGCCGCTATTGCTGCGCTGAAGGATGCAAGATTCCCTAAGCTTGATGAGCATGAGTTTGTTGATTATGATGAGAAGACCGATACTCCGCTTCCACTGGATAAGGAACCGGTTCCTGTAACTGTATTGAAGATTGGTGATCAGTTTATTGTGGAGCCTCTTTCTGAT
>JAHWHO010000083.1 GCA_019323255.1 Candidatus Woesearchaeota archaeon | reverse complement strand
TAATCATGTGCCTGCCATCAGAAGCGTTGAGATCCTGCTGCAGGATGATCAAGCCATTGAAAGATGTAAAAGTGATTAGCTGCATCAAAGCGCTGTATGAAGACCTGAAGACACCAACGGAAATAATTAAACAAGAACTTGGAATAAGCGCAGCAGCACTGTCAGGACTAAACTTTGCAGACGAAATAAAGAAAAACATACCAACGAGGACAACAGTTGCCGGGCCAAATGCTGCAGAACTAGCAAAAATATTCAAAACACAATATTTTCATCCGCATACAGGCAAGGATGCAGTTGGCTTAGAATTCGGCTCAGCAGCAAAGAACATTCTTGCTATAGCAGTGGGAATCATTGAAGGCAAGTACGGGAAGAACAGCCTCAATATGCAGGGCGCAGTGATAGCAAAAGGCATAGAGGAATTAAATGAAGTCTGCGAGAAGCGCAAAGGAACCAAAATACCAAAATTGCCTTTCTTTGCCGATGTATTCGGAAGCTGCAAAGCAGGCTCGAGGAATCTTGAGTTCGGCAAAAAATTTGCAGAATGCAAAAAGTGCACAACAGACACAGTAGAAGGCCTGCAGACACTAAAGAGAGTGTATAAATCAGCCAAAACGCCTTTGATAAAGGCATTATACGAGATAATATTTGAACAGAAAAGCATAACACTTCTTGAAAACTATCTAAAATGAAAATCTGCGAAAATATAGAAGCGATAGATCTTGGCCTCTACCTACAAAAGGAAAAAGTGTTGATAATTGCAGACCTGCATCTCGGCTATGAAGAATACCTTGCTAAAAGAGGAGTGCTTGTACCGAGAACACAATACAAGCAGACGATAAAGAGGCTCGCATATATTTTTTCCAAGCTGCCTGTTAAAACAATAGTGCTGAATGGAGATGTAAAACATGAATTTGGCGCGGTTAACCCGCAGGAATGGAGAGAAGTTTTGAAATTAATTGATTATTTAGAGAAAAAAGGCAAATTGGTCGTGATTAAAGGGAATCATGATACAATCTTAGGGCCGATAACAAAGAAAAGAGAAATAAATGAAGTTAAAGAGTATAGAATCGGAGATGTGCTAATCGCGCATGGGGATTATATTCCTGCAAAACTTGCAAAGATTATGATAATCGGACATGAACATCCTGCGGTAACACTAAGAGAGGAAGCCAAGACTGAGAAGTTCAAATGCTATCTTAAGGGAAAATACAAGCGAAGTATGCTGATAGTGCAGCCGAGCTTTAACCTATTGACGCAGGGAACTGATGTAACAAGAGAAAGATTACTAAGCCCCTTTCTAAAAAACATAGAAGATTTCCAGTGCTATGTTGTTAATGACCAAACGCACGAAGTTCTGGAGTTTGGGAAGGTTGGGGAGTTGTAAAAGATAGCTGGTTGACTTAGGATTTAAAAGTGTAATGCCTGTATTCTTTAAAGTCCAAAACGCCCAGTGAATACTTTTATTTATCTATTTGATCTAAGTATATTGTTCTATTTTTTCCACGAAGTCTTCATGCACTGGGGCAGGACTTCTCAGAATTCTTTTATAGACATCCGGTCCTAGCACTTTTTCATAAATCATAAACAATGCAGTTCCTTTCGCTGAAGCAGATGTTGCTTTGCCATTATCGATCCAATCTTTAGCTTCACCAAGTTCTTCTTCAACTTTCTGTTGGAGCCATTTTGTTCCGACTTCTGTTGGATTTTCTGCCGCCCATTGGTTAGCGACTTTCAATGCGATAGCTTGGGGAAATCCTTGTCGCAACATTGAATAGTTGTCTGCTTTTATAGGATATATTATTTCTGTTTGTGTTTCTTTTAGTCCCCAAACGTTTTGGAATTCTTTTGTTACCTTGTATTTCGTAGAATTCATTAATTCTTGTCTTGCTGAAGCGTAAGCTAATTCTTCAAGCATCCATGTTTTTGAAAAACGTGCTAGATTTTCATCAGTATTTCTGAAAAGAGAACGTCCATGATAGATATAATCGTTAGATTCTCCTATTCTTGTCATTTGTAGTCCTGTTAATGTGCCAACAAGTAATCCTACGACGCCTCCAAAACCGCCATAATCTAATGCGGTTTGTAGCCGGGGAGAAATATCTAAACCCAAAAGTACTCCTAATGCGGCGACTGTCAAAAAAGCTCCAGCTCCTACTATTGTGCTAAAACGAACAGGTGAGATATTATTTTCTAATAAAAATCCAGCCAATCCAGATAGTTTATATTCTTTATCGTCAAGATAGATTGTATTCATTCCTTTGGTTAGCGCATAATTTTGTAAGTCTAAAAATTCTTTTCTTTTAATTCGACGCGGATGTAGAGCTCCAGTTGTTAGTTCAGAATCTTGTATTGATTGTAAATCAGTTAAGATATCATCTAGAACAGCTAAATTCTTTGAATTCCGCAAGATTCTCTCTAAGCTGCTGTTTGCAAGTGCTGGTAGTTGTACTCTTCTCATCTGATAAAGTTCGTAAATTACTCTTTATAAATCTTTCTGAGCTTATCTACTCGGCAGGGACGAATGATTGGCTCACGGAAATCTCTCTTCAACTTCGATGCTTCGTAGAAAATCACGCTCGCCAGAAAATCTCTGCTCTATGACTTCGCAGGAAATCTATTAACTTCGATGCTCCGTAGAAAATCAGCTCGCCAGAAAATCGCGCTGCGGCAACTCACGGCGGAAAATCACTCGTTCTGAACGCTTCATAAGTAATCCAGAAGTTTGTTTTTACTGAGATTGTACTGCGTTCAGAACGTTCCCTCTAAAGATTTTCCGCCGTTCGTAAAGAACTAGTACCCGCCGGGAACCGGCGGGTATAGTCGTAGTGAGTGAAGACATTAATCCCACAAATCTTCGTCTTCTTCGTAGGGCTCGTTTTCAGCCTTTGCAACACCCGCAGTGAAACCGATCTCCCATGAATCCATAGTCTCTTCTTCTGATGTGTCCCATGAATCCTCGCCATGAACCAAGTCAAGGCTATTTGCATCGTCCACCCACTCGGGTTGTGCTTTCTTCGGCATGCTTCTGCGATGCAGGTTCAGGATTTATATCTAATCGTTAAGGAATATATGTTTTATATAAATAATACCATAATGTTTAAATATGCGGAGGATTTTTACAAAAAAAGACAAGATTATATAACGGGGGGAGCGTAGTGAAACGAAAAGTAATCCAGATTGCTGATTCTACACAACTAGTCAGCCTGCCAAGGAAATGGGCACTCAGAAATAACGTTCGGAAAGGTGATGAGCTCGAAGTAAATGAACAGGGCGCAGAGCTGGTTGTATCATGCAAATCAGACCCGAAAACAGAAAGGGCAGAGATAGACCTTAATGAATATGGTAAATTTTCACACAGGCTCATATTCTCTCTGTACAAAAAAGGCGTTGATGAAATAAAAGTCAACCTACGAGACCCTTCAGATGTAAAAAAAGTGCAGGCTATTCTGCAGAACGAAACTGTAGGATATGAAATTATTGAAAATACAAAGAATTACTGCCTCGTTAAAAATGTAAGCGGGTACATAGAAGGCTTTGACTCAATGCTGCGCAGAGTGTTCCTATTGATGATCTCGATGGCAGAAGAAGGATTCAGAGCGATGAAAGAAAGAAAGCCGGAAGATCTTGCAAATGCGGCAATTCTTGAGAGAAGCAATAACAGGTTTACTACAGTCTGCAGAAGATATCTGAACAAAGGAGGGGAGTCGAAATATGCAAAACTCGGCCCATTGTACTATATTGTTGAAGACCTCGAGAATATGGCGGATGAGTTCAAATACCTGTTCAAGGCGCTATCAAAGTTAAAGAAGGAAGAGCTGAAGTTTAGCAAAGAAGCATTAGATTACTATGAAAGGCTCCTACCAATGCTGCGCTCTTTCTATGATTGTTTCTATAAGGAAGACCCTGCCAAAGTTGTTGAAGTGCGGGAGTTCAGGCAGAAAATGATTGATGATTGGTATGATTTGCTGCCAAAATCCAAATCTGCAGCGAACACATTGCTTTTGCATCATACAGTTGTTCTTGTACAGAAAATATTCAACCTTTTAGGGCCGGCTATGGTTCTGCAGGTAAAAGTTGAGTAAGAACCCGTTCATAAAGATGATGGATTCCCTGAACAAAATGGTCGATAGCTTGGCCATAAGGCGGTGTGCCGCTAGTTTCCCAGAAGACAAGACAAGTCTGCCATCCGCGTGCCTTCGCAGTTTTCAAGTCTATGTTTTCCCTGTCTCCAACCATCAAAATCTCGCGACCCGCGCAATGCGATAAGCTTTCAACAAGCTTATAGCCGGTATCACTTGGCTTCGGCAAAATGCCGTCATTTGAAGGTGTGACTGTAAAATCAACATATTTTCTAATACCGAGCGCCTCAAGAATAGGAAGAACGTGGGCATCTGCGCTTGTAGAAAAAACAGAGAGACCGAGTTGGAGTCGCTTAATACGCTTTAGAAGCCGTATTAGTTCGGAATCTTTCTGCAAAAACTGGTGGATGTGTGCATCGGTCTTTGCCTGCGCAAGCTTCTCCAAAGGCAGACCTTCATCGTGAAAAATCTTTGTATGTGACCCTTCCAGCTCGTGTCGCCTCCGGTAATAATCTCGCAC
>JAHWHO010000010.1 GCA_019323255.1 Candidatus Woesearchaeota archaeon | reverse complement strand
CGATAGGGTACATGACAAAAGAAGCCAAAGTTGCAAAACAGGATATCTTTGTTAATAATCTAATTAATTATTTACAAGGCACCCCCACTAATAAAGTTAATTGATTCAGTGAAATGCTGGATTAATGACCCATCACAATCACGACCGCAACTGCTATTCCTGCAGCCATCGCCAATAATGTTGACATCTTGTTTTCTTTCTCAACTTCAGGTAGAAGGTGCGTAGCGCCAACATACACTAATGCGCCTGCAGATAAGGCTAACAGGAACCCGAGTGATGTTCCTTTAAGCGTGGCTATGAACGGCCAGCTCACAAGCATTCCTAATGGTGTTGTTATTGCAGCTGCCAAGAACGCATAGAACGCGGATTTTCCCTTGCTCAGTCCGCCTTTGTGCAGCAGGATATATGTTACAACGCCTTCAGGAAATTCGTGCATTACTAATCCTATCGCGGCCAATACTCCTGTAAATACGCTTACATTGAATGTTACTGAGTAAATTATTCCATCAATGAAAGAGTGGAATCCTATGCCGATTGCGGGGATCATTCCTTCGAGTGAGTGTTCGCATTTCTCATCATGCCCGCACACAAACGAGTTCCAGAATTTATTGATCAAGTGCAAAACTAAAAAGCCAACCAGTATTCCCACGGGCGCATATGGGCTCATCTCTATGCTTTCTGGAATTATGTGCAGGAAAGAGACTGAGATCAATACACCTGCAGCAAATGCTGCGAAGTAAACAACTTTTCTCTTGCCCCAGCTCGCATATTTATTGATAACAAATATTCCTATTGTCGTTACGACCATTGCAATCGTAGCTGCTGCGAATGTCCACCAGAACGTGCCTGTTATCATAGTCCGAATGTCTCCGTGAACTCTTTGACCTGCTTGAAGTTCTGCAGGAACTTTCTGCCATTGTCTGTGAGTTCATAATGCAGTTTTTTCTTAAATTCCACTTCGACTACTAAGTTTTTATTTTTGAGTTCATCGAGATAGAGTTTCATTCTCTGATGCGATAGGTTGCTCTTGTAAAGCAGGTGGGTTGGAATAATCCGACCTCCTTTTTGCTCAATCGCCTTTAACATATCATGAATGATATCCAGTTTTGTTCTTTTCATTACTTGAGTACCGTTCTTAAATAAGCCAGCAGAATCATTAAAAATCCTAAAATCTGCGTGCTGTGGGCTGTCACATAGATAATATCTCTCGCGAGCGGCACCAGTGCGCTCAGTGCGGATATGACGAACTGCACTTGCGCCAATGCCAAAAACAGGAATGCGAGCGTAACAACTCTGCCTTTTTTTGTCTCCCTGTAATGCCTGTAATGTCCCAGCGTAATGAATGCAAGCAGTATTGTGCTGAGCCAGTAATAGTTCAGGAAGTAGCTTGCACTTATCATCATAGTCGGGATTATGAGCAGCAGCAAAAGCAGTGCGATTGCCTTGTCCCTTATCTTGAACGCAAGGCAGACGAGAATGACATATGCTGCTAGTGTCAATATGATATTGCTGAGATATCCTGCAAGGAATACGAATGCCGTTCTTGACATGCCCGGCACTGCCGGCAGCGCTTCTCTTATTGCGGGCGCGCAGGTCACTACTTTCTCAATAGCGAGGTCTGCGACCCCTCTTACTGCCAATCCAATGGCCATCAAAAGGAAGGATGCACTGAACCACCCATGCGGTCTTTCCCTTGTCATGCGCCATATTTTTAGTGCTGTAAGGGCGACCACGAATGCGATAACTGCCGCAATCAGCTCAAACGAACCGTCTAGCCCAAAGAACCATGTTGGAGAAACTATCTGTACGCTAACCATGCAGTATTATGGCAAAGTGCTGTTTTTAAAGCTTATGGATATTTGTTCTCAACCCTGCCTTCATAAGGGATATTAAAAAGCCCGTCTTATGCATTGCTGGAGGTGTTAGGCATGCATCAGATAACCGTGTATGAGGATCTTGCCGCAATTAATGCCTTATATGAGAACGGCATGATCGATCTCGAGGAAGCCAACGATATGCGAATTTTTGTCAAGAGGCTCGTGGAAAGTTAAAATCGAAAAACTTCCGGTTTTTTCTTATTTATTCATTTAAAGAAACCAAACAGTTACTAGCGTATGCAGAAATTCATCATAGACACTTGTATTTGGAGAGATTTCTATGAAAACAGGACTAGTAGGTCTGGCAGAATGCTTGGAAAGGCTGCATCGGATTTTTTCGTTAAAGTTTTCAACAAAACTATTCTTTATTCTGACGGCCTTATTCGGGAGCTAAAAAGAGATTACGGCAACGAAACCATTACTCATCTGCTCAGTCTTCTTTATTTTAACAAAACGCTAGCCAAAATAGAAATAACAAGAAACGAACACTTAGAATCAAAGCAGCTGTCTGGCAAACGTAATTTGCCGTACATCGACTGTCTTAATGCTGTCCAGGCCAGAAATCATAATGCAATATTAGTATCTCAGGACAAGCATATCCTGAATCAATTAGCAGATATTGCACAAGTTTCAAGACCTGAAGACATCACCTGAATTTTTTATCAAGCTCGGCCATCAACTCTCTGCTCACTTCTTCCCTTATTTTCCTGTTCTCGGCATAAGTTGTTTTTTTCTTCGCCTTGCCTCTGTACTGCAGGAACTCAGCCATCAATTCTTCTCTCTTAAGCCCTTCCAACTTATCCCTTATCGCATCACGTATAAACTCTGTTCTCGTAGAATAATTATGGTTTTTCAAGCTCTCATCAACATTAGCAAGCATATTCTCATCCAGTTTTAGTGTAATAGCATCCATAATACTTAATATATACTAAGTATTATTTAAGTTTTACGCATTAAACTCCGGAAAACATTCATTTTTTATAGCCATCTTTCCTACATTCCTTTGTGAGTACCGAAAACTTTGACTTTCCCGAAGGGGAGATTATCAATGGAAAGTATGAGATAATTGCATCTCTGGGCAGGGGATGGCAGGGTGAAGTTTACCTTATCAAAGAGCTTTCCTCGGGCATTGAGCGTGCAGCGAAGTTTTTCTTTCCTAAGCGCAATCCGCACGGCAGGACAAGCAAGTTCTACGCCAAAAAGCTCCATAAATTAAATAATTGCAGTATCGTGATCCAGTATTACACGCAGGACACTGTATTCATTGACGGCAGTCCCGTCTTCTTTCTTGTTTCTGAGTTTATTGAGGGAGAATTGCTGGGTGATTTTTTGAAAAGGCAGCACGGGAAGCATCTGCATCCTTTCGCCGCTTTGCATTTACTGCATTCTCTTGCTTCAGGCATGGAGTGCGTCCACCGTCTTGGCGAGTATCATGGGGATCTGCACGTTGATAATATCATTGTCCAGCGCTCAGGGCTTAAGTTTGAGTTGAAATTGTTGGACCTTTACTCCTGGGGCAGGTCCGCAGAGCACATCCGCGATGACGTTGTCGAGATGATTAAGATTTTCTACGAAGTTTTAGGTGGCAAGAAGCACTATGCTAAGCTGCCCAAGTGCATCAAGGACATCTGCTGTGGTCTGAAGCGCTCTTTAATTTTGAAGAAGTTCAGGACTGCTGGTAAATTGAAAGAATATATTGAGAATCTAGAGTGGGATTAGTAATATTTTTAAATAGGACATATTAAGTTTCGAATAGAGGTGATATGCCTCAGAAGATTCTGAGTTTGAACATGTCAGTAAAAGAAATTAGAGCCAAATTGAAGCAGCAGTTACAGGTAGAGCCTGGAATTATGAGCTTTGCTTATCCTTATGTTAGGTTATGGCATAAACTAGACGAAGCAGAAGTTAAGGCAGCGTTGGCTTCTGTTAAAGAAGGCATTCTTTACGTTCATACTCCATTTTGTTTAAAGAAATGTGGTTATTGTGATTATGCAAGTAATTACGGCACAGAAGAGAGACATGCTGAGTATAAACCATATGTCGATGCTGTCGAAAAAGAAATTGGGCTTTTACTGCCAATAATTAAAGATGTTGATTTCAAGGCAGTATATTTTGGTGGTGGAACGCCAACGATTTTCTGCGAAAAAGGTTTGGAAAGAATTGTTAAACTCGTGACTGCTAACTTTTCAGTTTCTGACGCCGAAATTTCTATGGAGGTTTATCCTTGGAGGAAAATGCTGCGTGATAAATTGGCATTATTAGTAAAAACAGGAATCTCAAGGGTTAGTATTGGAGTTCAGGATTTCGACGACGAGGTAATTGCGTTCAGCGGTAGGAAATATTCTGGGCAGGAAGCAAGCGAAGTTGTTGAGGAAGCAATGGCTTTATTTGGCGATGTTAACGTGGATTTGATTTGCGGCTTGCCGAAGCAGACAAATTGGCAGCAAACACTTGAGACAACTCTGGGCTTGTCGCCTCCTCAGGTTACCGTTCAGCCCTTCTCCAATAGGCATCCCGGGATTAGATTCAATGCTCCGAGATACAGGCCGTTTTTGCCTGATTTCGCTCAGACTAGAGAGATGTATGCTCTTGCTTGCCAAATGTTGTCTGAGGCAGGGTATAGGCAAACTTCAAGGCATCATTTCGTCAGAGAAGGCAGCCACACATACGAACAAAACATCTCAAGATCTGGCTCGAGAATTGGCATTGGTGCTCACAGCATCTCACTCTTGCCCGGCTTGACGTATAAGAACTTCACTTCGCTTAGAGAGTATGAAGACGCCGTCGGAAGAGAAGAGCTTCCTGTTGAGAGCGGCTTCAGGATTGATAAAGCAGAAGAGATGCGAAGTTTTTTGTTTTACGCTTTAAGTGAATGTGCAAGCCCGTTATTGAGCGAAACCTTAATGTTAGAACGTTTTGGCCAGAGAGTGCAGGATGCTTTCCCGGATGAAGTTCAGGCTTTGAAAGAGGAACGCCTGATTGAAGTTGACGAAAACGATATCCACTTAACACCTGAGGGTATATATTTTACATCGGTGTTACAGCGAACGTTCTACAATCCTGAGTTTATGAAGAGAAAAGCGGAGTTATATGGAACTGAGGATTCAGATTAGTTTTTCTATCTCTTCCCTTATCGCTTTAATGTCTTCTTCTGTTAAAGGTTTTAGTTTTTCATAGAATTCTGGTTTTTCTTCTCTGTGTGGCAAGTCTAGCGCCTGGCCGTATTTCTGTATTTTGGCACTCTTTGCTCTGCCGTATACATGAATGTGTAAGTATGGTCCTTCTGGCTTGAATACGCTCCAGTTTCCATTATCCTGATAGTTTATTCTTTCTACATCGACGCCGTGCTTGTTCATTACATTTGCCATCGCCTTACCTACTACTATTGTTAGTCCCATCAATTCATTTGCCTGCTCTGGCGTCAGGTGCTGCCTGTCGCGAACTCTTACTTTTGGTATGATTACTACGTGCCCGCCATCATCTCTGTCTACATGCGGCTTATCTGCTGCTGTGACGATAAAATTGTCTGTTTCGTGGATTAATGCCATTCCTCAAAACACCCCAAACAGTTTCTTCCCTTTCCCTTCAAACTCTTCTAACAATTCTTTCTGCTTCTTACTTAACTTCTTCGGCACTGATATCTCTACATGAACGTAAAGATCACCGTGTGAAGAACTGTTGAATTCTGGCATTCCTTTGCCTTTGATTTTCAGGATCGTTCCGCCTTGTGTTCCTGAGGGCACTTTCATATCGACTTTTTTGTTGATAGTTTCTACTTCTACTTCTCCGCCTAAGCAGGCCGTAACAAAGCTTATTGGAACTTTTGTGTGCAAATCGCTTCCGTCTCTCTCGAATCTTTTATCGGGTTCTACTGTTACAATGACATAAAGATCACCAGGACGAGCACCGATCTCTCCTGCTTCGCCCTCGCCCGCTAATCTCAATCTCATGCCGTTATGCACTCCAGGAGGAATCTTGACTTCAATTTTCTTGCGTTCCATCACTCTGCCTTCGCCGTCGCAGTCTTCACAAATTTCCTTGGCAACTTCTCCTCTGCCTTTGCACTCCCTGCACGTTGCTGTCGTTGCAAATACTCCGAATGGTGTTCTTTTCGCTTGCCTTACTCTTCCCTGCCCATTACATTGGGGACAAGTCTCAAAATTCTTCCCGCCCTTGCCCTTACAGCTCTTGCAGACTGAGAATTTCTTGACGTTTATCTCTTCTGTCACGCCTTCTGCGGCTTCTTTGAGTGTTATTTTGACTTGTGCAACTAAGTCCTGGCCTCTGCTTGCTTTCCTGCCAAAGCCGAATCCCTGGAATATGTTCTCGAATATGTCTCCAAAGCCTGTAAATGAAGCAAAATCAGACGGGTCAAAGCCCTGGAACTGCTCTCCTGCTGTTCCAAACTGGTCATATTGCTTTCTTTTGTTAGGATCGCCCAAAACTGCTGCAGCTTCATTCACTTCCTTAAATTTCTCTGCCGCATCAGGGCTCTTGTTAATGTCAGGATGGTATTGTTTGGCTAGTTTCTTGTATGCTTTCTTGATCTCTTCCGTCGAAGCATCTCTACTCACACCTAAAACAGAATAATAGTCCTTGCTCACTCGTACCGCCCCTTAACCTTGTGCTCTTCACCATGAAGCACCTGCTCTATTTCTTTCCTGCAGTGTTTTGCTATTGCTGATTTTGCTCTCCAGACTGAGAAAAAGAAATATCCGAGGAGCACTGCTCCCCCTATAATAAAAATATTTACATCCATCAGTGTTATTCAAGGCTCCTCATTTATCTACTTTTCCTTGAACTCTGCATCTACTGCTTCATCTTTTGGCTTTTCCTGGCTCTGCGCTTTCTGATAAAGTTCCGTCGCAGCTTTCTGCGCAATCTGCGTCAGCTCTTCAGTCTTCGCTTTGATCGCGGCGATGTCTTTTTTCTCTTCCTTGAGCAGTTTCTTCAATTCCTCAATTTTATCCTGGATCGCTTTCGCATCAGGATACTTGCCTTTGAGGTCTTTCAGAGTCTTTTCAGTCGTATAGACAAGCGTATCTGCCTGGTTGACAGTTTCAATCTCGTCTTTTCTTTGCTTGTCACTCTCAGCATACTGCTCTGCTTCTTTCTTCATCTTCTCGACTTCGCTTTCGTCAAGCTTGTTCGGCGCAGTTATCTTGATGCTTTGTTCTTTTCCTGTGCCTTTGTCCTTAGCCATCACATTCAATAGCCCGTTCGCATCAATGTCGAATGTAACCTCAATTTGAGGCACGCCTCTTGGTGCGGCCGGTATTCCAACCAAATCAAAGTTGCCGAGCTCTTTGTTGTCTGCAAACATCGGCCTCTCGCCCTGTGCGATCTTAATGGTCACTGCGGGTTGGTTGTCTGCTGCTGTGCTGAACACCTGGCTTTTCTTTACCGGAATTGTAGTGTTCCTGTCAATCAACTTAGTGAACACTCCTCCCAGTGTTTCAATTCCAAGACTTAGAGGTGTTACATCTAATAGCAACACATCCTTTACTTCGCCTGCAAGCACTCCGCCCTGGATTGCCGCGCCTGATGCGACGCATTCCATTGGGTCTACGCCTCTTTCAACCTTCTGTCCTACCCATTGTTCAACATATTTTTGGACAATCGGCATTCTTGTCGGCCCGCCAACCATAATAACTCTTGTTATGTCATTCTTTGTCAGCTTTGCATCAGCCAATGCTTGGTCTACGCTTTTCTTGCATTTCTCAACTATTCCACCCACGAGCTCGTCGAGTTTTGCCCTTGTCAGGGTCATTTGCAAATGCTTTGGCCCTTGGTTTGTTGCGGTAATAAACGGTAAATTTATTTCCGTTTGCAGTACTGTGCTCAATTCGATCTTTGCTTTTTCTGCAGCTTCGCGTACTCTTTGCATTGCAACATTGTCATCATTGAGATCAACACCTTCCTTGGCTTTGAACTCGTTTACAATGTAATTAATGATCGCATTGTCCATGTCTGTTCCGCCTAGCTGCGTATCTCCTGATGTGCTTTTGACTTCAAACACGCCGTCCCCGAATTCCATAACTGTCACATCGAGAGTGCCGCCGCCGAAATCAAACACAAGAATCTTTTGCTCTTTGTCTGCTTTATCGAGTCCATAAGCAAGAGATGCTGCTGTTGGCTCATTAATAATCCTGACAACTTCTAATCCTGCAATAGTTCCTGCATCTTTTGTTGCCTGCCTTTGGTTGTCATCAAAGTATGCCGGCACGGTAATTACTGCTTTGTCTACAGTCTCGCCTAAGAACGCTTCTGCGTCTTTCTTTATCTTTTGCAGGATAAAAGCTGAAATTTGCTGCGGCGTATACTCCTTTCCAAAGATCTTGTACTTGAAGCTCTGCCCCATTTTTCTTTTCGCAGCCATCACTGTTCCTTCCGGGTTGCTTACGGCCTGCCTTCTTGCTGGCTCTCCTACGAGCACTTGGCCGTCTTTTGTGAATGTTACAACTGATGGGAATGCTTTTCCGTACAGGCTTGCGCCTTCTGCGCTCGGGATTATTTTTGGCCTGCCTGCTTCTAACACTGCTGCTGCACTATTGCTTGTTCCTAAGTCTATTCCGATTAGCTTTCCCGTTTTATTGACCTCGCGATTTTGACTTTTGTATGTCTGATAACTTTGTCTTTCAACATATACCCCTTTTGCAATTCTTCAATAACAGTATCTTCATCATAATCATCTGTTTTTTCCTGCAAGAGGACTTCATGCTTGTACGGGTCGAACTTCTTGCCTTTCGCATCTATCGGCCTTACTCCTTCTTCCTCAAGCATCTTCCATATGTTTTTGCGTATCATTTCTATTCCTTGCTTGTCTTCACTGTCCTTCATCTGTTCCAGAGCTCTTTCCAGGTCATCATAGATCTTGAGCACGTTCAGGATTATTCGTTCAGAAGCACAGCCTACGATCTGTTCACGTTCTTTCTCAACGCGCTTCATGTAGTTCTCAAACTCAGCCTGCAATCTTTTTAGCTGGTCTGTATATTCATCAAGCTTTTTCTTCAGATCGTCCTTCCGCTTGTTCTTGTCCACTTTACACCCCGTTGATCTTAGATCAACTAAACCCATGATAGATACAACTAATATATAAAGCTTTCTGTTTCTCAAAGAAAGTTTTATATACCTGATAGCCATAATCGCTTTGAGGTGTCATATAAATGCCAAATGACCAGATAAATATCAACATAAATGATGGCGAACCGTTCTTCGCCCATGAAGTTACCGTTAATTTTACGCCTACACAGCTGACTCTTGATTTCAAGTGCATTACGCCGAGAAATGATCCAAGGGGCAAAAAGCCTTCTTTCCAGCTGAAGCATAACGTGATTATGATTGAGCCCTGGCACGGCAAGGCGCTTATTTCAGTGCTGAAGAATGTTATCAAAAGGTATGAAAACGAATTCGGCAAGATCAAGAAGCCTAAGGCTGTAGAAAAGGCAGAGCAGAAGCGCAAGAAAGTCGTTTCCACTCCTGAGAAGGTTGAGAGCCCTTCCTACTTCGGATGATTGAGCACAGAATTACAATTGTGAACATAAGAAAGCCGGTCAAGCAGGGACTGAATGACGAACTGCAGTGGCTTGGCCGTTCTCTAGGCCTCTTTGGCGAGCGTGATAAAGACAGGAGCTGTTTTCGTATTTTTATTCAATTAATTAAGGCGAGGAAATCCAGTCATGGCAGCTCAAGCGATGAGCTTGCTGAACTGCTGCACTTGAGCAGGGGCACTGTTGTCCACCACATTAATCATATGATAAAAATGGGCTTAGTGGACTACAAAGCCAGGCGATATTTTCTTCGCAGCGAAAATTTAGAGCACCTGATCCACGAGATCAAGCAGGACGCTGAAGATGCGTTTGAGAAGATGAAGAAAACAGCTGAAGAATTAGATAAAATGTTGAGGTTGTGAGAATGGAAAAAGAAGTATGTGATGACTGGATTAAAAAATTTAAAGAAAACATAGAAGTACTCAAATCCGCCAATGCAGTTCTAAAGCAGGAGAATTCTAGCAGTAAATTAGTGAATCCAGTAAACGAATTCATCTTTTATTGCATCACGTTCATCGCCCAGGTAGAAGAGATTAGAAGCCAGATCGCTGCAGGCGAAAAGCCCAGGAAAGAATTAATTGCAGATTATAACGAAAGCTATAATGCAATATTCGCTTCTTTTAGCAAAGTCCGGGCAGTAATGGATGAGATCACTAAAGATTATCACTTTATTGGAAGCGAATATACTGTTAAAAACTTGACAAGGGCCGTCAAAGATGACTTAGTCCTTTTTCTTGTTGGTTGCAGCGACGTAGCAAAACTGCTGAAACCAAGAGAAATAAAAAATTAATCAGCGTACTTTGTGTATACAAAGTAGCCTAGTACTCCGAGTCCGGCTATAACAATCAGCACAATCCACGGCGTTGCACTGCCAAGGTTTGCTCCGATCATGTTCTTGATCTTCTTCACAGTTGAGCTCCAGAAGCTTTCGCCGACTTCTGCTTCTACCGGAACAGTTATCTGCTCTTTCTCATTTTCAACAACTGTTGGTTTCTTCTGTTCCGTCTTCTGCTCTGTCTGCTCCTGCGTTACCGTTTGTGTGGGCTGTGAAGTTATCTGGGGCACAGAACTCATTAGTGTACCTGCCTTGCCCATTACTAAAGTCGCTTCGCCTCTGTTGACTGCTTTTACCATTATGTCAACGTCTTCCTTTCCATCTCTTGTAACGTCCAAGGACACTACATCGCCAACATTGAGCCTGTCCACGTCTCCATTGTGAAGCAGTTCAACATATTTTGTTGTGATTATGTTGATTTTTCTGACATTGATTGGCGTAGCAGCCATTCTGCCATCTATCACTAGCATTAGTGTTGTTCCTGTGCGCACATAATACTGTGTTGTTCCGCTTGAAGGCACGCTGTAGGTTCTGTAGCCGCTTCCGCCGCCGCCTCCACCGCCACCGTTGTTTTGTGTATTCAATACACCAACGGAGACTGTGCCTGTAGCAGTATCAGTTCGTCCTGTCGAGTCCGTAACTGTCAACACTACTGTGTTCAGCCCTGTCTTGGTATACTTGTGGGTTACTGTTGCGCCTGTTCCTGTTGAGCCGTCACCAAAGTTCCATGCATAAGTCAAGTTGTCATTGTTCAGGTCGCTTG
>JAHWHO010000082.1 GCA_019323255.1 Candidatus Woesearchaeota archaeon | reverse complement strand
TTTCGCAAGAGTAAAAGTGCTAAAAAGGTGCATCGTCGTTTAAAGGAGAAGGGTTTTAGGATTGCAGGTAAAACGGTTCGTAAGATTTTGCTGTCTAACGGCATAAAGCTAACTGATTGTTCTCCGCGCGTTAAGTATAAGTTTGAGTGGGAACGGCAGCGGTTTATCCGTAAGTCTCTTCCTATCCATACCCAGGGCGTTGGTTTTGCTACGATGTTTATGCTGCACGAGAAGAAGTACGAAGATGATGCAGATGATCCTTATCTCAATGCAATAAATTATTTCTGGAGCTATAAAAAGCCGGGTGTTGATAGAGTTCCTTTTGGTAAGATTCTTTGGCTGTTTGAGCTTCATCAGGATGCTAAGGAGAATGGAAAAGAAATTCCTTTGAGGGCTTTAGCGTATGCAGCAGGCCTGTGTAATCATTCGCAAGCCAGATCTTTTTTGAACAGTGTGGGCCGTTCAGCCTTTTTTGAAGAGTCTGAAAGATTTCCTGCGGAGCAGTACGAGGCTATCCGTCGTGCTTATGACCTTTCTTTTTTGAGCGAATTTGATATCGCGGAGTTTGTAGGCTGTCATTTGGCTGTTGTCAATTATGAGTTCGATAAGCTAGATAAAAAACGCGATAAGATTCTTGTCAGGTCTGCCGAGCCCCATTTGTATATTGCAAGTGAAGTTTATCGTCTATTTGATCAAGGTTATTCTATTAAGGCCGTTTCGGCTGAGCTGGAGAAACCGAAAGAAGTTGTTTGTTTTGCACGTGACAATCGGCATAAAGGTGAACATCTTGAGCGGAAGTTAGTTTCTGCCTTGCAGAACATGTTCCCTGACGAAGAACTCACTAAGCCTTACTTAAAGTAAGCAGTCTGTATTCTTTTTTTGGAGCTTCCGCGTTCTGTATAGAACTGCCTGCAGTACAATAGTCTGCACCTGCTTTCCTGATCAGTTTTATCGTCTTCAAACTTGTCCCGCCGTCAGTGCCAATAATTATTTTTGGATTGATTCTCTTGATCTGTTTTATTTTCCTCAACTGGAGGGGCAGGAACTTTGCACCCATTCTTCCTGGTTTTACTGTCATGACTTGCGCAATATCTGCTTTTTTTATTTGCTCAGAATATTTCCTCACGTTAGTCTCGGGATTGAATGACAGTCCTGCTTTTTTGTCCATTTTATGAATTCTGTCAATAAGATCCTGTCCTGTTTCGGGATGGTAAAGTATTTCTTTTGCAAATTTTAGTTTCGGCAAATACAAACTTGGTTTCTTCACCATTAAGTCTGCCTGCACATACTTTCCTCTGAGTTTTTTTGCAGTCTCACTGATAGAATATGTTTTCTTGCGGGCAAATTTTCCGTCGATAATATCCAACTGGATGCTTTTTGCCCATTTTAGTTTAGAAAGCTGTTTTTCCAGCTCTTTTTGTGTGTGTGCGAGTATTGTGGGAAATATTTTCATCGTTCCATTTTCTTAATCTTGTTTAATCTTCTTTTGTGCCTTTCCACGTTAGAGAATTTTGTTTTCAGGAATGCATCAATAAGTTTGAGCGCTTTTTCTGTATTTATGCCTATGCCTTTGACTTTCTTGCGCATGCCTCCGCCGGGCAGGCATAATATATTCGCGTCATTGTGTTCTCTTGCCAGTTTTACTAGTTTTGCATCTGTTGCTGAGATCGCTCTTGCTCCTTTTATTTTGTTTGCTGCAATGCACATTCCTTCCGCGCTTCCACAGAACAACACGCCCAGGCCTTTATTCCTAACAACTGCTTCTGCCACTTTTTTTGCATAATCGGGATAATCGTCGTTTTTATCATATTCAAGGGCGCCGTAATCTTCCACATCATAGCCTTTTTTCCTAAGTGCATCCTTTACTTTTTCCTTGAGATGATATCCTGCATGGTCCGCCCCAATTATAATATTTGTTCTTCGCTCCATTTTAGGTACTCCTTATTGACGTTTGTTATCGGTATTTCGATAATGCGGGGCTTGCTGATTTTTTCTTTTATTTCCTTCTCGATTTTCTTGAATTTCTTGTCAAAGGTTTTGATTATCAGCAGCGCTTCTTTTTCGTCTTTTAAGTCGCCGTCCTGCCAGTACATCGACTTGATGGGCACGATATTGACACAGCTTACCAGTTTCTGCAGCAATAAGTGTTCAGCCACTATTTTTGCTTCTTTTGCAGTGACATAGATAAGTATAGGCCTCATGCTTTGCCCCTTGAGCCGAATAATTTTATCCTATGCTCGACAACTTGCTGCATTAATTCCCTTGCAGGACCGAGTATCTCGCGCGGGTCAAATTCCTCGGGGCTTTCGCTGAGTTCTTTTCTTATTGCGGCATCAAATGCGAGCCTTAAGTCAGTATCTGTATTGATCTTGTTTATCCCGTTCTTTACTGCAATCTTTATCTGCTCATCGGGCACTCCCTGCGGGCTGCCCAATTTTGCGCCGTATCTTGCTGCCATTGTTATCAGCCATGCGGGCACGCCGCTCGCGCCATGCAATACTAATGGAATCTTGACTTGTTTCTTGATCTCTTTCAACAAATGTATGTCAAGCCTTGCCTCTCCTGAGAATTTGTATGCGCCGTGGCTTGTTCCGATTGCAACTGCGAGTGCATCTATGCCTGTTTTCTCGACGAATTCTTTTGCGGCATCCGGTGATGTGTATTGTATTAGTCTTGAGCTTATGTTTTCTTCCGCGCCGCCTATTGTTCCGAGTTCTGCTTCCACAGAGATGCCTTTTTTGCTTGCCAATCCCACGACTTTTTTGGTTTCTCTTACATTTTCTTTGAACTGTTTGTGGCTCATGTCTATCATGACGCTTGTCCAGCCTAGCTTGATGCATTCTTTTATCACGTTCATGTCGCGTCCATGGTCAAGATGTAGTGCCGCGGGTACTTTGTTTGCCGCGGCTGCTTCTGCGATCGCTTTCAGGTATTCTGCTCCCGCATATCTCAGCGCACCTTCAGATGTCTGGATTATGACTGGCGCTTTCTGCGCTACTGCGCCGTTTATTATCGCCTGTGTTATTTCCATGTTGTTTGTGTTGAATGCGCCGACTGCGTATTTCTCCTTGTTGGCTTTGTCGAGTATTTTCTTCATCGTCACTAGCATTCTATCACCTTTGCTTTTGTTTTCTTCTTTATCTGCGCCCATGTCAGCAAATTGTTTTTTGCGCCGTAGTGCTGTATTACGCTTTCTGCCTGCTTGTACCCGTTTAGCATCGCTGTTGGAATATCCTCGCCTTTTATCACTGACGCGACGAATCCTGCTGCAAAACTGTCTCCTGCGCCAGTCGTCTCAACTATTCTTTGTTTTGGGATCTTTAGGCAGTATTTCTTTATTCCATTGTATGCAGTTGCGCCTTTTGGCCCGTCTGTAACCACGACCAGCGGCACAATCTCCTGCAGTTTCTCAAGATATCCTTTCTTCTTGCTGCTAAGTGCCTGCGCTTCCTCTTTGTTCAATACTAAGATTCTTGTTGCTTCGAGGATGGGTTTCAGTTTTCTTATTCCTGCTTCTGCCGTGTACAGGCTTGGGTTGAATGCGATTGGTATTTTCTTTTTCTTCGCATCTTTCGCAATCCTGATCGCAGTCGTCCAGCTTTTCCCTCTCATTGATGACATGTAGTACCATTTGGTTCTGGCTTTCGTTATCTCAGAATAATTTAGCTCATCATTTGTTCCTTTGTATGCAAGTATTGTTCTGTTCTTGTCGAAGCCCGTTAGTATTACTGACAATCCGGTGCTTCCTTTTGCCTGCCCGCCGAGGAAGTTCACTTTCTCTTCTTCCATCTGTCTTAGAACGGTCCTGCTGTTCAGGTCCTGGCCGATTTTTCCTATCCATCCCGTTTTCAGGCCCATTCGCGCAAATGCGACTCCGCAGTTTGTCCCGCCTCCGCCTGTATCAGTATAAAGGTCATTAACAAGGATTTTCGCGCCTATCGGCATGCAGATATCTTTATGGTGGTGTATTTCTTCAATTTCCACATCTTTGCTTTTCGTCTTGAGAAATATGTCGATTGTCGCGCTTCCCACAGTAATGATATCATACACCATCTTTTAGAGGATATTTATTCTCCTAGTTATTTAAAGGTTTTGAACCAAAAAATTAATGGAACTTTGCTGTCCAGTTCCATACTGCTGCTATCAACCAGCCCATTACATATGCTCCCACAAATGCGAGCGCAGTTAATCCCAGTGCTTTTCCCCATGTGAACGCCATTACCGTATAGCCGTCCATGATGAAGTGCAATGGGTATACCCAGTTTAGGAATTGCTGTCCGACTCCCAGTCCTACCAGTGCGGCCCAGAACGCATGCAGCGCACCGAAAAATACTCCGAATGTCAG
The DNA here is from genome assembly GCA_019323255.1 of Candidatus Woesearchaeota archaeon. Classification (GTDB taxonomy): domain Archaea; phylum Nanobdellota; class Nanobdellia; order Woesearchaeales; family ARS49; genus JAHWHO01. The sequence goes on along the minus strand of JAHWHO010000082.1, from coordinate 1,207 downwards.
GCCGAGCCTGCATTTACTTATTTCATTTTTCACCATTTATTTCACCTCAATTTCTTTAACAGTTGTAAACCATACTCCTTTTGATATTGCTTCAAGTATCAAAGCAAGTTTCTGCACGGGCTGTTCCGGTGCTTCTTCAAGCACAATGCCTCTTTCTGTTTCAACTTCTTTGAATTGTATATTCCACGGGTGGTCTAGGCTGATGACATATGGCAGGTTCTGTAGTGCGCTGTTCAAATGCCCCTCTGTTGCATATCCCATGTAGCCGTAGAAGTTTATTGGTTTGTGCTCAACGGCATTTTTTCTGTGCTCGCCGTATAAGCTGTAATATGTATAGCCTGTTTGAGACAGTGCGCTTTCAGTTGATGCTATATCTCCGTTCACGAGACTAAGGTAGGGTGTTCTTATGCCTGTTACTGATACATTATAGACCTGCTCAAGTTCTTCCCTTGATTTGCCGAGTTCTTCTTTGGCAACCAGCTCGCTCACCTTGTCCAGTCTTGTATGGTATCTTGTCTGTGATCCAACTTCCATAAGCCCTTCTTCTGCAAGTTTCTTGGACAACTCTACAAGTGCAGGATCTTTATTCCCAAACAGCCTTAGGTCTTTTGTTACTATGTAGTCTGTTGTTGGTATGCCGTATTTTTGTGAAAGTTCCAGTATGTATCTCCAGCCTATCATTCCTGAGCTTACAGGATAGCCGTATTCATTATACCACCAAGTTCCTGTTGTTTCAGATACCCAGCCTGCAAAGTCTGCATTTGCGCATTGCTGCGGTGTCAAATAACCGGGCGCAACATTGCATGTTGAGTATGTGGCGGCCGTAACATCCTCTGTGGGCACGTATCTTCCATATTCGATGTCGTAACTTAGCGCCCAGTCAAGAACATGTTTCCGCTGGTTCAGGTCGCCAAATTCAAATGGCACCGTTCTTACAGTGTCAAGAAGGAAGTTATGCACTGCCTGCTCTGCTTTCATGCCTTGTATTTTTGCAGGCACCCTTCCCGATAAAATTGGCAGGTAGCAGTTTTGCTCATCCCCGCCTTTGACATAGTTCATATTTTTAGGTGAGTAATATACCGGCTGTTCCTGCTGGCTCATTTCGCAAACAACGAACAGCATGTCTCCAAGAGATAAAGTATAATTTTTAGTGTAAAGATGATATTGTCTTGGGAAACCGCCTTCTGTTATTATCCTGCGTGCAGAA
>JAHWHO010000001.1 GCA_019323255.1 Candidatus Woesearchaeota archaeon | reverse complement strand
TAGTTTGCTTAATCATTTCTTTTACTTGTTCTTGTTCTGAGACATCGCATTTTATCGCAATCGCTTCTGAACCTATTTTTTTGATTTCATCCACTACAGAAAAAGCTTCTTTTTCAGAAGTAAGATAGTTCACAACAACTTTGGCCCCCTCTTTAGCAAACAGTAAAGCTGTCGCCTTGCCAATACCTTTACTAGCTCCAGTTATCAGCGCAATCTTATTTTTTAATCTCATATTGCTATGCTGCTTTTGTTAGTATTTAACACTTTTGAAGAAAAAAAGAAGAAAACTATTGACACTTAATGTTTGCAATTGACTCTGCGAGTTTTTCTATGTATTCATCAAGCATCTGCTCCGCTTCTCCCTGCACTTCATTCTCTGTCTTGAAGATCTCTACCCAGTTCTTGAAGTCTCGCATCACATCTGTTGCCCTGTCGCATGCCTCATCCGACACTTCAGCTTCCTTGTCTTTTAGCACGCAGTGGACATCTACAAGGTCCTCGGCAATTTCATCAATCTCATTCATCAATTTTTCTCTTGCTTCACCGCTAAGCTCGTCTTCATTATTGAACACTGCCACCCAGTTCTTTAGATCTCTTAGAATGTCAGCAGATTTTTTCACGGATTCAAAATCAACTTGTACCATTTAAACACCTCCTATCGTGGAATACGGCTGCCAATTATAACGTTTTCGGTGATTCTGTGACCCAGATAATGCAAAATAATAATCGTTTTAAAGAATGTGGCCAGGGTGCTAAGAATGGTTCAAAGCTACGGCATTCCGGAATTTGTTCAGAAAGATCTCAGCCTGTGCTTAAACGGGCTTTTCAATCTGGACACTTGGAGCGCCGCCGCAGGAATTGCATTTGTTTCTAGAGCTAAGAACAAGTACATTGGGGATAACCTCATGGAAAATCGGAAGTGGCTAACCACAGACCATGCCCATTCCTCTGGCTCCGATCCTGATTTTGGCAAAATCTTTGAGGAGATCACTTTCCCAATGCACCAAGTTCAGTCTAGGATTAGAAAACTCATGCCCGCCCCCTCTGTTCAGACTTATGGCAGCTCACATCCCTTATTGGTTTACTGCTGCCTAAGTATACCCCGTCATATGAACCATCCAAATCCTACAGAAGCTGTTTCCGAGTGCGCTGATAGATTTTTAGAAGGATTAATCAAAGCTCATAAGCAATATTTTTCTGAAGACCCGATTAACAATGTTCCAATCACTTACAAGGGAACTCCGCTTGGCGGCAACGTAACACACTCAATCTTCCCGTTTTGGGCGAAAGCTAGTTTTGATTATGCAGGCCTTGATCAGCAGCCTAACTTCAATAGCATGGGCTTAGCTACTCACCTCAGTTTTTCTTTGTTAAAAAAAGATGAATCTCAGATTCTTGAATTGTTGAGGCAGTTTTATACTGATGTGTAACCGGCACCAAAAAATTAATATGTGCGTCGAAATTATGATTAGACATGACTCCCGACCAATGCCCTTGTTGTGGGAAGTATCTCAAGACTATTTACGATTTTCCTCGCATTGAAATTCTCGCGACGGAACAGGTTGGTACTGCTGATGATGTGCCTGACGCAATTGATGGCGGCATTGTTGCTACGTTCGGTGAAAAAGTAGGACAGATAGAGCCTGATATTGAACATGATGGGGTTGTTTTGGAGAGAGCGCCGCAAGAGGTTATCGACCATTTTGTGAAAGATCAATCATTTCATCTTTATCTCGCGTCTGACGGGTTCGCTTACAGGATGTTTGTTACAAACGTGAATGGACCAAGAATGTATCACAGGCTCGAGAATCTTGCCCGAACGGTTAAAGAAGCTATTAGCGGGCCTGTTCAACAGTTTTGTGACAGCTTATCCGCGCTCGTCGGGAAAATAGTTCCGATTGATCAGGTCATGCCTCCATTTGAACAGGTTAAAGATAACTTTAAACGTATCCCGCCTCAAGCGCGCCAAATTCCCGGGTGTGGCTATGCTTTGTTTTTTGAAGAGGGCGATCCCACTGAACTTGGAAGAGTTGCAGAAGTTAAAGTATGGGATACTCTGGCCCTAAGACACTATTTTACTGAAAAAACACCTTGTTTTTTGCACCTTGGTAACCTTACTTACAGAGGAGTTCTAAAGTCTTAGAATTACTGTACAACGACTTTGCATTTGCAGGGCAGTTTGTAGCTCGCTAGTTTCAAAGCTCTCCTTGCTTCTGGCACTTTTGCCTTGTCTAGATAAACGCTCATCAGCTCCTGGCCTATTCCTACCTGCGCCGCTCTGCCGATTGACTTTCCGAATGCGTGGCTCATTCCTGTGCTTAGACGGTCCGCGCCTGCTCCTTTTGCCAACGGGTTCTCTCTTAGAATGTGATGTGGATATGTTCTGATCCTGAAAAAGTAAAAGCCTTTTCCCACATTTCTCTCTAGGCTTCTGTTCGTGGCCTGTCTTGCGCTCTCAAGTGCATGGTCCCTTACCTGAATTCTCTGCGTTGAGACAAGGTGTACAGTCGCGTTGTAGTCTTTCTGCTCGCCTGTAACATGCCTCGACATCCTGACCACAGGCCTAGACCTAACATAAGATAGCTGCCTGTACTTCGAAAACCTCGTGAAAGGCCTTTTTACTGTCTTATAGCACTTGAACTTTCTTAGTTTGGCCATTTTATCGACAATGGCGATTGCGGGGGTTTATAAAGTTTTCTTTTGTTGAG
>JAHWHO010000081.1 GCA_019323255.1 Candidatus Woesearchaeota archaeon | reverse complement strand
TCTAAGTATTATCTACAAAATACGCTTCCCACGCATCGCGGGTATCATCATACAATAACGGTATTTTCTTAACCCGTTCTACTCCAAGCCCTTCGAGCATTTGCCCTAATTCTCCATCATCTGGTCTTCCAAAGGTTACTATATGACCTGGGTTGGCAACGCGTAAGAAGTCAGTATAAGCATCTTCTCTGGCTTGGTCAAGTCTTTCAAGCAATGTCTCCCATTGCTCTTCTGTGCATTTCAACTCTCCCTTTTTGTACTGCCATGCCAGAGCGGTGTCTTCCCCTGTTGGGTCTATCAAAACATTCTGCAGGACGATCACATCAGCATGGCCGATTAAATATGACAACTGGACAGCATTTCCGCTCAACAGTATGATATTGCCCACACCTTGTTTCTGAAGCAATTCGTGCCAGCCTTCCATCCCTTCATGGTCTTTTGCAAAATTAACCGAGTAGAATGTTTCGCAATGCGGTGCAAGCGCTCTTGCCAGCGTTAATCTGGAATCTGAACCAACTTCAACTACATCTTTAGCATTAACTTCTTCCAAAAATCCCGCCATATGTTCATAAAATGTTTTTATTGCCATTTTCTCACTACCTCTGGCAGCTCTCAAAAAGGATAATGTTCAAAGAAAACAATTCGGTTTTCTCCTGTTTTATCTAATCCTAGTCTGTAACCTTGCCCTTCAACCAAAGGATATTTTTCTCTTTCTTCTTCTGGAACCCAAACTAGTGCGTAGTTCCATTGAGGATGTGCTATCTGAATACCTGTCTTTCTAAACTCTGAGGCTAGTGCCCGGATCTCTCTTTCTCCACCTATTGAAGCAATCGCTACATCCATCGCAGACGTCGCAGCATCCCAAATTTGGTCCAAATACACTGGCTTTTGTCTAAAATAAGTTTTTAACCTACGCCGCCATAGCCCTCCCAATATGTCCATCCCTATTCTCAAAACATCCGGTATTGAGTCGGGTCTCCTGGTTGTAAATGGTGAGAATGCATACGCCTGTTCCTTAAATCTGTGAATCTCTACGTTGGGATCAACCGCTCCTTCTGGGCCATTCCAGGTAACAGGCTTTGTCTCAATGATTGGTCTTTCTTTCATTGGAAATTCTTCTCGCGTCCACACTCGTCTGGCTTCCCACGGAAATAATAGTTGCTGATATTCTGCGATTCGTTCTTTATATCGATGCCCCAGCAATATATTTGCCAGCGGCCTATCTGCGCCCTCTAGCCGTAATGGCTCAACAAAGTGATCTGGAAATCTGGCATGAACAGCACAAGCTTCTTTGAATATTCTTTTTACCATTAGATCTAAATCGCAAGGACCATAATATTCATGACACTCGTAAAATGCCTTTACTACCTTGTCGCCGTGCAGAAGCACTTCTCCTTCTTCTCCGAATGCAAGGACTTCTTTAGGACGCTTTGCCGGAAGACTGTCTAAATACGCTTGTGCTTCCTCCGTACTCATTCCTTTTATTGTATCAAATAGCGTCATTATTCCTCCAAAGGCCTTGTCACAATCTCAAACACTCTGTCAACAAGTGCTCTTTGCTCTTCATCTAAGCCTTCATAAAATCTTGAATTATACTCGTCTCTGTGCAATTGTGATATCATGTACGCACTTGCAAACAATTCAGACTCATTTGACTGCGGATGTCCTGCTTCGCTATAGCTTACAAAGTTGCTGTCCTTGAACGTGTCTATTAATCCAGGCTGTTCCATCACTTCCCAATACAAGTCGCACATTTCACGCAAAACTTGACGAGGGCTTCCCGCCATCTGGTAGTATTTTTTGTGGCCGAATTCATGGTAGATCGCTGCGATCCCTACACCAATATCTCCCTCATCTATGAAGCAGCCAGCGTTGATATAGCCATACGAATCAGCTCCAAAACCATCGCGATCACGTATAAAGAGCCAGCCCTCAATGCCCTGCTCGTGTAGTCTTTGAATATGATCTTCAATCAATTCTCCATATTGCTCAAAGATTCTCTCTCCTCTAACTCCGTCATAGGTGACGCTCTCTGTTTTATATCCTCTAATCGTGAATTGGTGCTCCCAGACATACTGTTCTCCTTCGTTGTCAAAAACTACCTTTACAGAAGTTACTTGTCCCGAGTTTTGTGTTGGCAAGATCACCGTTAGCTCTGTTCTCTCATCCCAAGAAGGCGCTACTCTCAAATCAGTCATTCGTTCATTATTCAAATACACTTCAAAATCGTAGCCAGGGCTGACAATGAATCTAACACCCGGGCTTAGGTTTTCATCGCGCAAAAATTGGATGTCGTATAGATTTTCAACATGATCTCCGATAACCATCTGTGGAGCTTGTTCAACCGTTGATGCGGAATCAGCAGATATTACTGGCTCTAATCCAACCGGCTCAGCTATTGGCGTATCAGCTGAACTTATCGCCGGACCCGAATCTGATGGTTTTGATGTTGAAACTGCACAGCCGCCCATACAGGCTGCGGCAAACACGAGCAACAGTATCCTTTCGAGTGGCGACAGTATCGGAACCGTGCGCTTAACTTCTGGATTAGCTTCAGCTAAGACTTGCGCCACAAGAGTTTGCTGTTTTTTATCAGAAGTTTTGGCCACTGCCTTTTTTCCGTGAATATGATAGTGTTCATTGACATTAAGAATATGCTCTTTTTGATGCACTCTTGGCAATATTTTTCTATTGACGTACCTTGTCATTACTTTGCATCTCCTTCGAAACTTTTCTCGCTATCCTGTGCGCAGCATGCAATGGCTCTGGCAATTTGTGAGGCGGAACTATCATTTTCTTGACAAGCTCTACTGCCGTTTTCAAACTGATCATATTTCCCGGACTG
>JAHWHO010000080.1 GCA_019323255.1 Candidatus Woesearchaeota archaeon | reverse complement strand
TTAAAACAAAAACTAGCCAAAAAAAGCGAAGCAAACATATACGAAGGTTTCAAAGGATTGATGACTGCATACGAGAACCGATATCAGAAGCTGAAGAAGGGAGATGAAGTTGTACTATATGGTTTGCCTGCAGAACAGCCTGGTTTTCATCATGCTTTTTGGAAAAAGAATCATCAAAAATTAGCCAAACTAGGAATAAAATGCAGAATGCTATACCAACCAGATGTTACCGATGCTATCTTGAAAAATCGAAACAGCTACAAAGGATGCGAAGCAAGAAGGACGCCTTTCAATGCTGATACTCCTTCTTGGGTCATGATCTACAAAGACGTAACTTTGATCGCAATTCCGCAAGGAGAACTGCCCTTCGCTTTTGAAATAACAAGACAAGAAGTTGCTGATTCTTTCAAAAAATATTTTGAGTGGTTATGGGGCAAATCATAGCGCCAAGAGCTTCCTTAGAAAAACTATTTCACTTAAACTTCGCCAGATTCTTCAGACTATTACAGCTGTTTTTCATATACTTATTTTGCAGCTGCTCACAAACAGTATAATCTCCGTCATATGCGAAGTTCATCAAACATGCGTCTTTCCATTTGGATTCCTGTATGTAGTCGCAGTATTTCTTGTCGTCCGCAATTTTCGCGACTTCTTTGTAGCATTGGTCTGCATTTGCAGGATCTTCTGAGCATTTCTCTGCGGCTTTTTCAGGATTGCCTGCAGCTTCTCTCTGTGCTTCTGTTAAAACAGCTTCTTTGCAGTCTGCGCACTCCGTTCCCTCTCCCGCTTCGCATACTCCATTTCCGCAGCACGGCGTTATTGGCGTGTGCACGCATTGGCCGTCTGCACAACTATCCTGTGTGCACGGGTTGAGGTCATCGCATCCTCCTGGGCATTCTTTTTGCAGCGCGATCAGTTGTTCTTCTCTTGGCACGCTGGGTGTTTCAACCCTTGCTTGCGTAATCTCAAAATATTTTGTTGCTGTTTCTGTTTTTTTGCCGTACGTAAGTGTTGCTATCAAAGTATACTGTCCTATGGCCGCGTCCTGCGGGATCGTTATCGCTATTGGAACTGCAGCTTTTTCGAGCACTGTCACTTCCTGCGACGGCGCGGTTAATGTTTGCGGCCCTTTTGTTTCAAGGTCGAGTATTGCATCTGTTTCTTCACCGCTTGGGTTTGTTATTTCTGCAGTCATTATTAGTTGTTCGCCGGGCGCAACTTGTGTTTTATATGCATTTAACCCCAATGCAAGATCAACTGGAGCGGGCTGCATCAGCTTCAGTGCGACTATCACGACTATGGTCAGCACCAGCAGTATTGCAAATATTATCAGTAATGTTTTTGTATGTACCTGCGGCTTTTGTGCTTCTGCGAGTGCTTCCTGTATGTCGTATTGAGAATAGCCTGCACCTCTAAGCGTGGAGCGTATCGTACGAATATCATAGCCCTGCTTGAGCAAGGTTCTGACGTAGTTTATCAAGCTTTGCGGCACCATCTTTTGTGTATTTATGCTCTGTAATGCTTATAAATCTTCCCCACAAAGCATATATATTCTCTTTTTGTGGTTAAGATTATGGCATATACTAGGCATACTGCTGTTAGGGCATGGGTGGCGGATATTCATGCAGGCAGATATGCTAGACAGGATGATATTCTAAATTATGTTGAGCTTGGCGATGGCCAAAGGCTGTTTCGCGCGTGCATTATGGGCCTTGTTGTTGGCATTGATGACTGCGTCTGGGTTGATGACGGTACTGGAAGCATTGCTGTGCGTGCTTTTGACGGATCTTTTGATGCTGATATTGGTTCCTGCGTTATGGTGGTTGGCAGGCCCAGGGAATTCGGCGGCCAGAAGTATCTCATGGGTGAGATCATCCGGAAACATGATCAGAAATGGTTTGATGTCTGGAAGCAGTCCGTTCACAGGGTTGTGGCCATAGGCCGGGATGTGAAAGAAGATTCTTCTAATGAGACTGATATTGTTGATCTTGTCAGAAGCCTCGACCAGGGCGAGGGCGCAGATTATGATGCTGTTGTTTCAAAAATCGGCTCTGGCGGCGAGGACAGGATAGTTCATCTTCTTGCAGTTGGAGAACTGTTTGAGACTAAGCCCGGTAAGTTGAAGGTGCTGGAGTAATTACTTTACCAAATACTCATCCACTTTCTCCCAATTCACAACATTCCAGAAATTATCTACATACTCTGCTCTTCTGTTCTGGTACTTCAGGTAATACGCATGTTCCCACACATCAATGCAGAGTAATGGAACCATTCCCAGACTTACAGGACTGTCCTGGTTCTTTGTATTCACAATTTCCAACCCACCATTGTTCAGCACCAGCCATGTCCATCCGCTGCCAAACAGTGTTTTTGCCTTTTCACTGAACTCTTCTTTGAACTTGTCAAAACTGCCCCATTTTTTCTCTATCGCGTCCTTTATTTTTCCCGAGCATGGAACATCTTTCTTTAAGATCGTCCAAAAGAATTTATGATGATAGTACCCACCGCCGT
>JAHWHO010000009.1 GCA_019323255.1 Candidatus Woesearchaeota archaeon | reverse complement strand
GTCCTGGACAAGTTCCTATGGATCGGCGCAGCACTTATGGGCTGGGGCCTGTACAAAAGCATCGCGGATACTTTCCAGGCAGGATTTTGGTATATCCTTGCGGGCGCGCTTGTAATGCTGATCTTCGCCTTCGTGGTGATAAAAGAATTTGAGCGCATGAGATGAAATACGCTTCATTATTTTTTATTCTTCTAATTCTAGTCGGGTGCGGAGAGTGCAAAACAGCAGCGGATTGTCCGCAGAAGACTGCATACCAGGCATCATGCGTAGATGGAGACTGCCAATATGTGCCACTCCCAAATGTTTGCGGCAATATGCAATGCGAGGCAGGCGAGAACAAGTGCACATGCCCGGAAGACTGCGGACAATGCACGGGCAGGGTTGGGCAGTACATGGTGCAAACCTGTGTTGGTAAAGAATGCATTCCCAATGTTGACCCGGCGCTGCAAAAGCCAATTGCAGACTTCGCAGAAGCACGAAGTGCAGCGGGCGTGTTCAATGTAGAAACAATCTACAATAACCCATTCAACTTCAAGCGCAACAAATTCTACTTCACTGCAAAGCTGGCATCAGCAAGCGCAACCGACATAAAAATAGTCGAAGCAGTGCTGAAAGCGACAACACAGGACAGAAGGACAATACAGCTCGCGCAAAAAAGGATCGACAGGCAGATATGGGAGAACTACCCTGTTGAAGAATCACTAATACTTGATATCCCGACGACGGAAGGGAAACTACAAAGCCCGACGCTTGAGCTAAAAATAGAATACCTGTCCGGATCAACGCTAAGGGAGGCGACAATCACAGTAAGGCTCAGGACAGAACTGGATTATGTGAATCCTGATATACAATACCCCTGTTTGGACTGCGACGATAACAATCCGGCAACAAGCGACATCTGCGGGCCAAATAATTTCTGCATTTACGAGCCGATTCCCGGAACATGCGGCAATTACATATGCGAAGCGGGCGAGAATAAATGCACATGCCCAAAAGACTGCGGGCCATGCACAGGAAGCGCGGGAAACTACCTTGACTACGCATGCAAAGAAAGCGAATGTGTTGGTGTTTTGAAGCCGGGCGTGCAGGTTGCGCCAAACAGCATATTTGATGAAAGAAGGCTCGGGCCGATAAAACTCAACAACAAGTATGAATTCAACAATCCTTTTGACGTAAGCACTGACAAAATCAAAGTTGTATTCTCAGTCTATGATATTGGCGATGCGAGCAACCTGAAAATAGAAACAATACGAGTAATGGAACAAAACCAACTTGTCGCAGAGCAACAAGTCAATAAAGCCCTAACTAACGAGCTTACGGTAGAGATACCAGTAACAAACATAGTCGGCGTTGAGGAAGAAAAAACACTGTCGCTATCAATATGGTATACATATGACCAAAACGGCGAAAGAAAAGGCGACTTTACAAAATCACTCGGCAGAATCACGCTGATAAAAACATGAACAAAAAAGGAATGGAACTGTCAATGACCGTAATCGTTCTGCTAATCATAAGTGTAATAATCTTCATTCTTGCAATAGGAATGATAACAAACTGGTTTGGCAAGGCAGAAGAGCTGAAAGGAGAACTTGACAGGCAGACAGAAGAGCAGATCAATTCAGCGCTAAGCCAGGGCAATAGCCTCGTCGTAATCCCGATAAGCATAAAAGAAGTCAAGCGAGGAGACAGCGCAGCTTTCGGAATAGGCGTGAAAAATATCGGTTCAGAAAAGCAATTCTCAATATCGCTTGGATTCTCTGGAGGGTATTCGCCGGAAGGTAAAGAGTACAACAATATAGATGAAGTCTATGTTGAAGACAACTGGCTCGGGACATTCAAAGAAGTTGCACCTTTCCAGCTGTCCAAAAACCAGATTGAGCCGGTTCCTGTTGTTGTTAGAGCCGACAATAATGTTGCACAGGGCATAACAACGCCGAAAGGAGACTATGTCTTCAATGTCTGCGTATGGGAAGGACAAGCACAGGAATGTGATATTAATATGCTGAACCAGGTTTATTCTAATAGAATATATCAGGTGACTTTGAGAGTGCTATAAAAGTTTCTCCAAAGCTTTCTTAGGATCCTTGGCTTTAGTAATCGCCGAAGCGATTAGTACGCCCTGCGCACCGAGTTGCCTCGCGATCTTAACATCTTCTTTTGTATGGATGCCCGCGCCGCACAAAACGGGAATCCCGCCGGCGACCTTAACGGTGTCAGAAATCACTTTAGGACGCTTTTTACTGACAGAATTCTTAGTACCTATGAGGGCAGGAGGCTCAATAGCAATAATATCCGGCTTAAGCTTCACTATGTCTTTCGCCTTGTTTGGGGTAGGTGTACAAGCGACAGACAACAGCCGGGAACTCCTGAGCCTCCTAATAACTTCCCTCATTTGATCGTGCTTGTGCTCTGAATGGTTAATCAGGCTCCCGCATGCACCAGCATCACTGACGGCTTCAGGAAGAATCCAGCCGGTATGAGAACCGGGCGTTATAGCATCAACATGCTGAGCAAGAACAGGAATATCAACAGAAGCAGCAACAGCGAGAATATCCGTAGGCTGGACAGCAACAGCGATGTTCGCTTTATGCTTCTTCGCAACCTGCTCACAAATCTTTGCAAGCTTAACTGCTTTCTCGCCGTAAATGTTCGCTTTAAAATTTATGATAAACAGCATTATTTGATTTTCTCCAACTGCTTCTTGATCTCAGCTTCAAGCTCTTTCTGAGGCTTAACACCAACGATCAATCCGCCGACAGGCTGCCCCTTGTGCAGCACCATAACAGCAGGAATTCCCCTGATTCCCATCTGCGAAGCAATATTCTGGTGCTCATCAACATTAACCTTGACAAACTTCGCTCCCTTGATGCTCTTCGAAACCGCCTCAAATACAGGGGCGAGCATCCTGCATGGACCACACCACGGCGCCCAGAAATCCGCAACAACAGGCTTGTCGCTGTCGACTACTTCCTTTTGAAAATCTTTCACTTCAATCATCACTAAAACCCCCTTTTCAAATTTTAGAATAGGTTTTAGTTTAAATAAGTATATGACCACTAGAATGTGATATTTGTTGAAAAAGGGTAGTGAAAAAGGAGGAGAAAGGTTATAAAGCTCTGTGGGATTATCAATTGCATGGTATTCGTAACTCGTTTTGGAAATGAAGGCGATAGTCGGGGCATGGAAGTGGACCTAACGCCCGAGCAAGAAGCTAGACTAAAAGATGGCAAATTCTGGAGCTTGGGATATGTCGCACCTGAACAAGTGCGGCATTACTGCTGTGAAAACTGTGGTAATGTAGCTGATGTTATTCCACCAGTCCGCGCTGTTGTCGACCTAAGAACTAACACGGAAGTAATTGGATTAATCCTGTATGATTGTGGTAAATGCAAAAAAACGATAGTCTCCGGATATGTGCCTGAAGAATTCATAAAAACAATTCCTCTGGAATTAATTGAGTACGATGCTACAGGTGATTACGTCACTCCGACGCCAGAAGCGATTGAGGAGCAATTAGAAAAAGTTGAGGCGATCGCTGCAAAAGGAAATAGCATGAACTTTGACCAAGATAATTTGTCAACACTAAGAAGATGGGCTGCAAAGATTGGATACACCCTTCCAGAAGATAGAATTGCTGCGCTGCCTGAAACATGCAGGAATGCATACATTGCAAGAGCGCCGGAGTTTATTGGATATGTAGTTAACCAATTGCGCGGTTGGGGTGATCCAGACCTCCCGTTTAGTCTTTCACCTTTAGATCCAGGACTTAGTTCGTATGGTGAGATTGCTTGTTATGTTGATGATGTGCTGGAGTTAGCGCCAGTTATGGAAGTTCCGGACGATTTAGAGTTATGTTCACAAGTTGCCGCTATTCTTGGAAACGTTGCGAAAATGTATGAACGTGCTCAAGCAGAAATTCTTGGCAAAATAGAAGAGCTCCGAGGAATGGCTATGACGCTGGAAGAGCAGGCCCAGGAATCAAGAGGCGACCATCTTGCATGGCTCGAGAGAGTGCCTGGATTGAGAGAACATATGCAGAAACAGAACTCAAATCCTCTGGCGGAGCCAGAAAAAGATCCTCCTTTTTAGTTTTTTAATCTATTTGGCAAAGGATTAAATACTATTTCAAAATCCCTGCGCTCATGGTAAAAGTATACAGCAAACATGGACAGGGAAGCTTAGATGCAGATCTAGAAGAGAATGCAGTAAAGGGCTTATTGGATCATGGATTTATCTTTATCGATCCAAGGAAAATAACAGGCTATTATTGCAGCGTGTGCCGCAATATAGAAGGACATCCTGCAGTAACAGTTGATGTAACAAAACTTCACGGACAGGTCCTCGGCGCGGTCTGCTATCGATGCAAAAGCGGAAGAGTCAAGTGCGGAGTCGAAAAAGAATGTGGGATTGTAATCTTAAGAGACCTGATTCCAGAAGAGAACCTGCGGGAAGTGCCTCTTGAGTATATAGGCGAGGATCCTGAGTTTTTGCTCAAGACGCCTCAAATAACCGATATATTTGCGGCTGCAGAGAATGCACTGGGTGCTGCAAGACTGGGTAGTGATTCTGCTACTCCACTGAGAATAGCAAAAGACCTTGCAGAAAGACTTGGCCATGCGCTGCCTGAAAGGTATGAAAGAGAAGTGCACGAAGCGAGAGATAATTACCTGTATACAAACATGGCTGCGCTCATTGCGGGGATACCTTTGCCATCAACATACGATGAAATTCCAGAACAGGCATATGAATTAATCAGGATCGCTACTGAGCGAGGCGTGCCTGAAGATGTTGAAACAGAATTCCGAGAACTTGTTTCCATCTGTTCAAACCTAATGGATGCAGAGCAGATTCGGCAAAGAGATGCGGCAGATTTGCTGCAGCAAAGATCGCATAAGCTCGGCAAGTTTCTTGATCCGTGGCGAACTTCAAAACATTCTTAAACCCACATTTTCTTTCTTTTTCCATGAAGTTTTACCCAACAGACATAAACTATACAGTAAAAGAAGGGAAACCAATAATCCAGCTATTTGGCAGAGCTGACGGAAAGCAAATATGCCTGATAGATGATTCCGTTCTGCCGTACTTCTATGCGAAAGGAACAGCAAGCGAGGAAGAACTGCTCGACCTGAAAGCAGAGAACTTTTACGTCGTGAAAGTAGAAGAGAAAGAACGCAATATAAACGAAACGCCTGCAAAGGTGTACAAAGTCCATGTAAACCTGCCAAAAGGCGTGCCAAAAATCAAGGAAAAAGCATACGATATCGGAATGGACTGCTACGAATATGATATTCTTTTTGCAAGACGATACCTAATCGACAAGAAAATAGTTCCATTCGTCGAGACGGAAGTCGAATGCGAGCCGATAGATTATGAAACGAAAGTCCCTGCATACAGAATCAAATCAATCCGGCCCGGCAAGGAAACATACACAAATCCAAAAGTGCTTGCATTCGACATAGAAACGTACAATCCTGAGGGAATGCGGCTTAACCCGAGCAGGAATCCAATCGTAACAATAGCTGTGTACGGGCAAAACACTGCAAAAGTATTGACGTGGAAAAAATTCAAGGCAAACAATCTCGAGGTCCTGAAAGATGAAAAAGAAATGCTCCGGAGGTTTCAGCAAATTATCGAGCAGGAACAGCCCGATATTATCGTCGGATACTTCAGCGATGGATTTGATTTTCCTTACATTGCAGAAAGAGCGACGCAGAACAAGATTGTACTAAAGCCCGGCCTTGACGGAAGCAAACTGCTTATCGGCGGCAAATCAGTCAGGGACGCAAAAATCACCGGAATCACGCATGTTGACATATTCAAATTCATAAGGAGGATAATGAGCAGGTCGCTAGAAACAGACGTCTATACACTGAACGCGGTAGCAGGAGAACTGCTCGGTGCAAATAAACACGACGTAGACTTAGAACTGCTCGCAGATGTATGGGACAATCACCCGGAGAAAATGCAGGAATATGCAGACTACAACCTCCAGGACGCGAAATTAACATACGACTTGTGCATTAAACTGCTGCCAAACCTTCTCGAACTTGTCAAAGTAATAGGGATGCCAATGTTCGACGTGAACAGGATGTCATTCTCACAACTCGTAGAATGGTTCCTGATAAAAAAATCGCAGGAATACAACGAGATGATAGCAAACAGGCCCGGAAGAAGAGAAGAGCAGGCAAGATTTAACGACAGGATCAAAGGTGCATTTGTATACGAACCCAGCCCGGGATTGTACAAGAATATTGTCGTATGCGACTACAGGTCGTTGTATCCAAGCATAATAGCGAGCATGAACATATCAAAAGGGACATTGAACTGCAGGTGCTGCAAAGATGCGCCAAAGATGAAAACAGAAAGAGGTGAGTTCTGGTTCTGCCAAAAGAAAAAAGGATTATTCTCACAAGTTATCTCAGAAATCATACTGCTAAGGGCAGGGCTCAAGAAAGAATACAAAAGGACAAAAGACCCATTGCTCGCGGCAAGAATTGAAGCGCTTAAAGTTCTCGCAAACAGTTTCTATGGCTATACAGGATTTGCGCCCGCGAGATGGTACTGCAAAGAATGCGCAGAAAGCATAACGGGCTGGGCAAGGCATTACATTCACACGACGATAGAAAAAGCAAAAGAAGCAGGATACGAAGTTCTCTACGGTGATACAGACAGCGTATTCCTCCTGTTGAGGGAGCATACAAAAGAGCAGGCGCTTGAATTTGTCAGAAAAGTCAATGAAACACTGCCCGAAATGATGGAGCTCGAGTTTGAAGGACTATACCCCGCAGGAATATTTGTCGCGCTAAAAGATAATGAAACAGGTGCAAAGAAAAAATATGCCCTTATCGACGAGAAACAGAACATAACAATTAAAGGGTTTGAGACGGTTAGACGGAATTGGAGCCCGATAGCGAAAGAAGTGCAGAGAAAAGTGCTCGAGATAGTGCTGAAAGAAAACGACCCTGTAAAAGCAAAAAAATACGTCAGGCAAATCATTGATGACCTCCGCACAAATAAAATTGAAGCCGACAAGGTGATCATAAGCACGATGCTTACAAAAAAGATAAGCGATTATGCGAGCGTAGGCCCGCACGTCGCAGCCGCGCAAAAAATGAAAGAAAAAGGAAAAGAGCCGGAGCCAGGGACAATCGTGCAGTACATCGTAACAAAAGGGAAGGGGAAAATACGCGATAAGGTCATGCTTGTGGAAGATGCAAGCGACTATGACGGCGAATATTATGTTGACCACCAGATAATCCCGGGCGTTGAGAAAATCTTCGCAGTTCTCGGCATAAACGTTGATGACCTGAAAAGCGAGACGACGCAGGCAGGGCTAAGCCAGTTTGGCCAGAATTAAAAGTCGGCGTGAATTTTTATATAAAATTTAATCAGAATACTTATATTCCAAAAAAGACACATGATTTAAGTAATCTATGGAGCCAATCAGATTCTTTGACAGTCTAGAGCATCTAGAGCCGAGGTGTCCTCAGTGCAAGGTAGTTCTCAAATATGGAATAAACACTGAGTTTGATGATGAAAAAGAGGCCCACAGGTGCAAAAGCTGCGGCGCGCTGATAGAATAGGCTCTGTAGAATACAGAGCAATAGAAACCTTTTTAAATAGGGTATTTTTCTGCGAGAAGTTATGGGAGTAATAGCCAATCTAAGAAAAATCTGGAAAAAACCTACTGCGCAGGCAGAAACAGCTAAACGTGAGAGGCTGCTGCAATGGAGGAAAGAGCCAGTATGCGTCAGAATCAAGAACCCTACAAGACTAGACAGGGCAAGAGCACTTGGCTATACTGCAAAACAGGGCATTATCCTTGTCAGGGTAAGGGTGCTGAGAGGCGGGCACTCAAGGCCTAAGAGAGTCAAGGGAAGAAGAAGCAAAGGAATGACAAGGAAGCTCGTCCTGCGAAAGAACTACAAACAGATCGCAGAGGAAAGAGCTGACAAGAAATATTCAAATTGTGAAGTTCTGAATTCATATTACGTCGCAAAAGACGGCAAAAACATATGGCATGAAGTAATTTTGGTTGATAGAGATGCTGCGAAAAACAGCAAAATGAGCTGGATATCTAACAAGCGCGGAAGAGCACAGAGAGGGCTTACAAGCGCAGGAAAAAAGTCAAGAGGACTTAGACATAAGGGCAAGGGTGCGGAGAAAGCCCGACCAAGCAGAAGAGCGCACAATCGAAGACAATAACCGAGGTGATATTTTGGCGAGAGCTCGAAAAGAGAGTGATTTAGCTGAAGAAGAACCAGCAGAAGAAGACGATTTCGATTATTCCCTGTTTGCGGACAGCAGCGATTATGAGGACTCTGAGTATGAAGAAGACCTTGAGTCCGGCGATAATTCTGTGTATGAAGAAGAAACACCAGCAGACTGGATAGATGAGTAAAGTTGCTACTCCCAAATAATAACGCATAGAAACATTTAAATATATTTTGCGTTTTCTAGATCGCAAGTGTATATATTGGGAGGGAAAACATGAACAAACCAAATATAGTATTTACTGCACTACCTGTTATACCAACAGCTTTGCTAACTCTAAGCACACTGGAAAATAAAGCAGATGCACAGAGCGTAAGGCGATATCTTGAGAACCTTGGAGAAAACGAAGAAGTGCCTCCGCAAGCTACGGATCCGGAATACAAAGAAGATTCTGAAAAGAAAAACGAAGAACCTCAAGGTCTTGGAACAGATTTCTCATTAATGCTGTCAGGCAACAGCAGAATGACAAGAGCAGATGCAAGAACATCTTTCGATATAGGATGGATTACAGATGACATCACGTTCAGAGGCAGACTTGGTGCAGGAATCGCGGAATTCGATCCTTACATGATCAGCGTAAACCTTCCATTTGGTACACTAACAGACTCAACATTTGAAAAATCAGAAGGATATTACGGGCAAGGCCTTCTAGGCATAGGTTTCAGCGATGCAGCAGAAATCCTCGCAGGATATACACAAATGGAGCTAGGTGAAAGCGTCCATGGAACACATGGAACGCCGGTGTTTACCGCAGCAGGAAGATTCGACATTCCGTTTAAGAGCATAGGACTTGAAGCCCTGAGCTTAGGCCTTGACGCTTCGTATTCTTACGGCGAAGCAGGAATATACCAGAGCGCGACAGGCGACATGAGACTCAGCCTGGCATTCGATGAAAACTGGTCAGCTTTCCTCGCAGGAACAGCAACATGGGGAAAACTGAAAAGGGATAATGAGCAGTTTGATGCCAGAGCCTTGATCGGTGCAAGCCTTACTGATGGCAAGTACATCAGAGGAAACCTGGGAATAGACATGCGATACGGCTGGGCAAAAGTACTCGACGAAATCGGATCTGTGCTAGATGGATCAGGAAGATTCGGCACAATTCCAGGACAGGAAATGAGAGTGCCATGGCAGCTAGGACTTGAAGGTGAGATTGTACTTACTCCATTCAAAGACAAAAACTGGGAGCTTGTCTTAAATGCAGGACTTCCAGTAGCAGGATTCGGTCCAGGGGCTGACAGAGATTTCGACTTTGAACCGGCATTTGGCTACACGCTTGGAATCAGATACAATTTTGGGGGCAGTGATAGGAACCAAAATCCATTCCTGCTCAGGACAACGGGAGCTTCAAGCACTTACGGACGAAGTGTACACCGTGATGGAGCACAATAATTTAGGTCATATAGGGGTATAAAATGAAGAAACTACCAATATTACTGGCACTTCTGATGATGTTGCCAGCTGTGTTGGCTTCAGTTGAAGTCACATACACATTTGGGTATGATGGAACACAGGTAGATAATGTTAAAGCGCTGGTTTACCAGTGCCAGAACCAGGACTGTTCAAGCGTAGGAGCATTCCCAGGAAAAGTAAACGGGAAAACGCTCGCGCCGGGAACTTTTGCAGAAGCTGAAAATGGCGAGATCACAGTGCTGTACCCCCACTACGCGCCAGCAGAAGGCTATGCCCTATTCTTCGTAAGCCCAGGCTACCTTCCAAAAGAAGTATGGTCAGACTGGAGCACAGGCGGATTCCCAACAGCAGCACCGCCGCACAGCGAAATTGTAGAATTCAACAAAGCACAATCATGCAGCGCGCCAATAAGCTCACTAAGCTTTGAGAATGAAGTAGACGCAAATTCTCCATTAGTGGTGAATGCAAGTGCAGTACTTGATGCAGGAACAGAGAGCGCGTTCAGCTTAACACAAGGAGAGATTGAATACGTGCCTGCACAGATCTCACAGGAATACTATTCTGTAGACACAAACGTGCTCATGCAGATACTTGACGGAACTAATATAGTATATTCAGATTTGCAGGAATTCAAGAATGCAACAGGCAATGCTCTGTTCGCAGGATCAACAGTACCAATAAGCTTCACATACGTTCCGACAGAGGACGGAACATACACGGTGAAATTAACGACGGAAGTTGTTGATGACCAGTGTGAAAGCTATAACAATGAAACAGCATTGGGACAATTCAACGTGCTTGAGCCCACAGAGGACGAGTACTGTTACACGCTTGTAGATGACATTAGCGTCGACAAGACACAGCCAGCGGTCGGAGAACAGGTAACAGTAACTTTCAGCAAATATTCAGGATACAAGATAGGTGCGGTGCAGCAGGAAATCGATACCGCACTAACATATGATGTGCAGCTTAATGGAAACTCAGTCGGCAGCTTTCCGGTAACGGATGAACTGCTTGAAGGTGAGAACACAGGAAGCTTCGCATTCACACCAACACAACCAGGAACATACACTGTCAAAGTGCAGGGAACTGCGAGCAATGCGCTATGCAGCGGTCTTGAGAACTTTGAAGGAGACCAAACCCTGACAGTTACAACGGATGCTGGACAGACATACACAGTAAAGTTCACAATAATTGACAGCGACACGTCAGAGCCGATAGGCGATGCGGACGTAACACTTGCATCAGTGCTAAGGCAGACGGACGGCATGGGAACGGTCACGTTCTCAAATGTTGCTGAGGGAACATACCTATATACTATAGAAGCGGAAGGATACCCATTAACGCAAAATCAAATTGAAGTGTACTCGCATGTAAAAGAATACCTTGCATTGCACACATCCAATATTGCGCCAGTCATGAACATTCCAAACATCGATATGGTATACGGAACAGACTACAAGTTTGACCTCGATGACTATGTGACAGATGACCATGACAGCACATTGACATACGGCGTAAGCTATGACAAAGACTTCTTTGACATAACAATAAGCGGAAGCGAAGCGACCATAAAAGCAAAGAAGTCAGGAATAAGAGAAGAAGTAAAGTTCACAGCAGAAGATTCGCAGGGAGCGAAAAGCATACAGGGAGTAACAGTTAGAGTCAGAGCACTCGCGCCAGCTGCAGAAGACCCTGAACTAAGTTCACTGCCCGACCTTCAGATAGCAGAAGACAATTTCGACGACAGAGCGCTTGACTTATATGCTTATGCATATGATGCAGACACGCCTGACACTGAGCTTGAGTTCAAAGTTGCATCAAGCAGCAGCGATGTCAGGCTAAGCATACAGCAGAACAGGTATCTGGGCGTCTATCCAACAAAAGACTTCACAGGAGTTGTAGACGCAACAGTAACTGTTACGGACGGACAGGCAACAGCACAGGACACACTGCAAATCAATGTAACGCCTGTAAATGACGCTCCGCGCGTGATTGCAAAAGACTTCACAGTTGCACTTGATTCTGCAGGCCAATTCCTGTTGAACATGATGGATGTTTTCGCAGATGTAGATAATGCACTTGGAGACTTAACATACACAATAACAGCGATGGACAACATCACAATAACGCCGCAGACACTTGCATTCCTGCTCCAGAGAGACTTTGTGTTCTCGGGATCAAGAACATTTGACCTTACGGCAAAAGACCCAAGCGGCCTCAATGCAACAGCGCAATTCACATTGCTCGTCGGAGCAACAGGAGATGCGCCGTATATTATAGGGCCAATAGATGATAATGACCAGATAGAAGTATTTGAAGACCTGAACTTCAGCATCGACCTGACAAAGTACGAAGATGATCTTGAAGACGGGCCTGCAGGCAATAATAATGGCTTGACATGGAGCGTAAGCGATGTGAATGCATCGCTATTTACAATGTGGGTAGATGTGGATACTGACAAGTTGTATATATCTCCAGTAAAGGACATGAATGGGCAGGACGATGTCGTATTGACACTGACGGACTCAGATTCATATACGGACACAAGGAATGTGACTGTAGTTATACTGCCAAGGAATGATGCGCCGGCAATCCAGGCTATTCCTGCACAGAATGTAAGCGTAAACACATTATTTACATACCAGGTTAATGCGACAGATGTCGACCAGGACACTTTGACCTACTATGACAATACAACCCTGTTTGACATTGATCCTAATACGGGATTGATCAACAGCACAATAGGAACAGAAGGAGTGTTCATGATCGAGATAAAAGTCTGCGATGATTCGGGCGCAGTGAACAACTGTACCACAGAAGAGTTCGAGCTTACAATCTCAGACCTTGATGCGCCAGTTATTACGGGCATAGTAGAGCCTATAGATCCTGCGTACTTCGACGATTTAAGCGATATATTCCAATTCAGCGCGAATGTCACAGACAACAAGCAAGTTGATGAAGTATTGTTTGAGTTCGACGGTGTTGTTTATACAAACGGCACAGTTGCAGGAGACACATACACTTGGGAATTGACAAACCTGACACCAGGAACATACGAGTACAGGTTCTATGCAAATGACACAGATGGAAATATTGCTGCAAGCAATGTTGCAAACTGGACCTTGTTGAACTCAAACACAACAATAATACTTATGCTGAACTCAGTAAGAGGCAACATAACAGTACCACAAAACACGCTTGTGAATGCAGTGGCAACATTACTACATCCTACCGGAGAGGATGTCACAATATACGTGGATAATATTGCCCAGGCAACAAACGCATCACCATTACTATACAACTTCACACCAACAACAATCGGAATGCATGAAGTTATGGCACTGTTCGCAGGAACAGTAGGCTATGATGCATCAAATGAAACATGGTATGTGAACGTAACTGATGGAATCGCACCAGAGTTTATTGATAATTATACGCCAATGTCTGTAGTATTCCAACCAAACTATACCTTTAGCATTGATGTAACAGACAATGTCGGTGTTGAAGAAGTCCTGTTTGAATTTGATGGAAGCAATCACACTGCAAACCTTACAGCAGGAGATGCAACAAATGGAACATGGACAGTAACAGTAGGACCATACAGTGCAGGAATATACCAGTTCAGCTGGCATGCAAGAGATGCAAGGAACAACTGGAACAGCACAGCCTACTCTAACTTTACAATATTGCCAGGAAGCAGCAACTTACAATTAGTCGTTAACGGCGTAAGCGCTAATTCAACAGCAGAAGTTTTGACATCTGTGCCAATATTTGCGACAGTGTCAAACCCGGTAAACGGCACAATTGAATTGTATGTTGGTGCTACGCAAATCTATAATGGGCAAGCACCATTCGATGGAAACCACACATTCAACACGCTGGGCGAATTTAATGTAACCGCGGTATTCCCGGGAACAACAAACGTCAGCGCACAGAATATGGCATATGTAGTTACAATTGAGGATACTGTTAATCCGGAACTGACAAACATCACAGAACCAGCAGACCCAAGTTATTACGTAAGCCCTAATGAAGTTTACCAGTTCAGTGTTGACGCAACAGACTTTGACCTTGATACGGTGAGACTGAACTTCCATGGGAATTATTACAGCCCCGTGCTCGTAACAGGCGACACGTATACTTTCAACGTGACAAACCTGTCAAGCGGAACATATGGCTATTCTTTTATAGCTAATGATACCTCGGGCAATTCAATAGCTACAGTCATGCAGGACTGGACACTTGAGAAATCACAGAGCACATTGCAGCTTACACTGGACGGCGTTCAGGACAATATAACTGAGGCTCAGCCAGCAAACGTAACCG
>JAHWHO010000008.1 GCA_019323255.1 Candidatus Woesearchaeota archaeon | reverse complement strand
GTTCCCAACGCAGCACCTGAAAAAGGTACTCGCGCATAATTCAGACGGAGTAATGAGCGCGTGCATCGTTGATAGGGAAAAAGCAAAACAACTCGGAGTTTTCTTAGTAGAAGACGGAAGAATAGCAAAGATAATAGAAAAAAGCCCTGAACCGCCAAGCACATTAGCGAATGCGTACATACATTACATGCCAAAAGAAGCATTCGAAGCGATAAGGCAGTCGACGACGCCCGGCGTGGGCGGAGAATACAGGTTTGTGGATGCAGTACAGATCATGATCAACAATGGCAAAAAAATAACATATGAACCATTAACAGACTGGATCGACATCGGGACAGAAGAACAATTACAAAAAGCACAAGAACTAGCTAAAGACCTATGAAAGCAATAATAATGGCCGCAGGAAAGAGCACGAGAACATATCCACTGACACTGACAAGGCCAAAGCCACTGCTGCGTCTTCTCGACGGAACAATCCTGAGCAGAATGCTCGACACGCTAAAAGAAGTAGGCGTAGATGAAGCAATAATAATCGTAAATTACATGAAAGACAAGATAATCAAGGCTTTCGGAGACGAATACAAAGGAATCAAAATAAGATATGCTGAACAGGACGAGCCAAAAGGAACAGGACATGCAGCATTATGCGCAGCGGGATTAGTAGATGACGAAAACATAATTATAATGAACGGCGACGATGTATACGCGCCGGAAACGATAAAAGAACTCGTGAAAAAAGCGCCAAGCATCGCCGTGAAAGAAGTAAAAACCCCGCATTTGTACGGCATATACGAGGTAGAAGAGAAAAACGGCGAGCTCTATGCAAAAACACTTGAGGAAAAACCCGAAAAGCCAAAATCAAATTACGCAAACCTCGGCTTGTATTATTTCGAGGCTAAATTCCTAAACTACCTGAAAAACCTGGAACCATCTCCAAGAGGCGAGCTTGAAATCACAGACGGAATTAAACAATACATGAAAGAAAAACCGATAAGAATCGTGAAAGCAGAGCCGTACTGGCTGCCTATCGGGCACCCGTGGGATTTGCTGACAGCTACAGAAAGATTACTTGGCAAAAAAGACTGCTCTGTTATCGGCAAGAACGTAAAAATCGGCGAAGGAACAATAATTGAGAACAGCCTCATATTTGGCGATGCAGAAATAGGAAAAAACTGCAGGATAAGAAACTCAATAATAGGATTCGGCGTCAAGATCGGCGATAATGTCGAGACATTAGACACAGCAGATGAAATATATTCAAGACTGAACGGCAATACAATCAAAGTCAACAGGAAAAAATACGGCGCCACGATCGGCGACAATGCGGTGGTTGAAAACAATGTTGTGACACATCCGGGAGTCAAGATCTGGCCTAATGTTGTTGTTAAAGGCGAAGTCAAAGAAGACAGTAAATATTATAAATGAACTTCTGATTTGGAACGATAAGGGGGAATAAAATGAAAGCAGAAAAAGGAGATTGGGTAAAAGTAGAATATGAAGGCAAGCTGGAAGACGGAACAGTATTTGACAGCTCCAAACAGCACGGAGAACCGCTGCACTTTGAAGTAGGCAGCAAGATGATGATCAAAGGATTCGACGAAGCAGTCGAGGGTATGGAAAAAGGGCAGGAAAAAGAATTTACGCTCGAGCCTGCAGATGCATACGGCGAAAGAATCGACGAAATGGTCAGAGATTTTCCAAAAGAGAAAATGCCTGAAGGCGACATCAAACCCGGAGTGATGTTAACACTAGTGCATCCATCCGGACAACAGATCCTTGCGAAAGTCGTTGAAGTCAAGGATGATGCTGTCAAGCTGGACCTGAACCATCCATTAGCCGGGAAGAAATTGAAGTTCTGGATAAAAGTTGTTGATGTGGAGAAGAAAAAATAACTAGCGCATCCGCGGCAAAACCCACCATGCAAATGCTGCAATGACTGCGGCGATAATCCAAAAGTAAGTCCAGGGAACTAACCTAAAGACTGCCAGCAGCGACACTGCAACTATGATAATAATTGCGATGAGTCCGCTTAATTTCTTCAGGTTCATTTGGCCTTATTCACCGCCATGATAGCAACCTCAATCTGATCACCAGAAGGCTTTCTCGTCGTCAATTTCTGAGTCCAGATCCCAGGCAAAGAAAGCCAGGATAACCATTTAAACTTTGCACTGGCTTTCAACAATTCATAGCTGACGCCTGCAACG
This sequence comes from Candidatus Woesearchaeota archaeon, assembly GCA_019323255.1. Taxonomy (GTDB): domain Archaea; phylum Nanobdellota; class Nanobdellia; order Woesearchaeales; family ARS49; genus JAHWHO01. Next base: position 7,099 of record JAHWHO010000008.1, on the reverse strand, counting down.
ACGGGAATTAGCAAAATCCTTACAGGAATATTAATCCACCAGATGCCCGTCTTGATAAATGAAAACATCAGAATGCTCACAATTACAACAAAAACAAGAAGGCTCGTGCCGCAGCGCGCGTGCTCCTTGGGAAATTTCTTAACATTTGCAACAGTAAGTTCTTTCTTTGCTTCATAGCAATGCACAGACATGTGCTCAGCACCGTGATACTCAAACATCCTCTTAATGTCCTTGAAAAATGACATGACAAAAAGGTACACAAAGAAAGCGACAAGCCTGAACACGCCGTCGAGAATATTGAACGCGAAGCTCGGCGGAGGAGCGATGAACTTAGCAAGATAATACGGAAGCAGGATAAAAATGCCGATTGTTAATAAAATGGCAATGCCAAACGTGATGAATAATTCCCAGCCGCCAAGCTCTTCCTCCTCGCCCTGCTGGTTGGCGCTCCACGTCAAAGCTTTTGTACTTACGACAAGCATGTCAACCAGCGAGAAAATACCCCGGATGAACGGCAGCTTCCTATACCATTTCTTCTGAAGATTATGCTTCTCAACCTTAGTCACGATCTTCTTCTCAGGAGTCCTGCACGCTATCGCATACTTATCAGGAGCCATTATGAGCACTCCTTCGATTACCGCTTGTCCGCCCAGGTTTTTCATATCGTGAACACCTCACCTTTTACAGGAACCAACACATTGATATTCTTTTCCCTGCAAAGATCTGCAAAATAATCCGCATCGTCCTTTGTTCCAACAAAATCGCCCCAGTGCACAGGAATTGCAACCTTAGGCGAGATGACTCTTGCAATAGCAGAAGCCTGCTCAGCGTCAGGAACAACAGTGCCGCCAACAGGAATGAACAAAACAGAAGGAAGAATATCCTGCATGCCCTCGACAAAATCACTGTCGCCAATAAAGAAATACGAGCTGTCCTTATAATGGATCACAAAGCCGATCCGTTCTGAAACTGCCTGCTCAGGCCTTAAAGGAGGACGGTCGTTATGCACAGGCGTGCAAAAAATCTCAACGTCATCAAAAATGCGATTATCACCTGCTTCGAACAAACTGCACGGATATATTTGTGATGCAACTTCAGATGTGCCCAAAAGAGCAGTATTTGGGCCGAGGCATTTACGCACTAGGCCTACATTGCAATGCGCGACATGAAACTGGGTCACAATGATTATGTCTGCAATGGGGTAATCATCTTCAGAGCCTGCCTGCGGATCAACAACAATAACTTTCCCGGCTATTTCAAGAACAAAACTATAGTTTCCCAACCACCTCACGTTCATATAGAAAAAGCTATAGCCTGAATTATATAAATGTAATCACTGCATTATTCGTCATCCATTATGGGAATTTTCTTGACTTCATCGTACAAGAAGTGCCCATCGTAGAAAAGCTCAAAGCCGTTTATTCTTCCCAACGATTTCATAATTTTCACCCCCTCCTTATATTTTTGGTGTAAAAATTATAATGTTGACCAGATATATAAAGGTTGTTTTTTGACAAAAATATGTCAAAAAAATGTCTTACTGTTAAAGGAACTATACAAAATGATAGAATAAAGAAAAATTAACAGTTGAAAATTATCGAAATGTTTAAATAATCAGAAATGAAATATTTTTCAGATAATAAAAATATGCACAAAATGCGCATATTTTTGGAAGCTTTCATTCGCTAAGTTAAAATGGCAGACTATCAAGCACTTTATGAGCAGGTTAAGATCTCATTACTGAAGTCAGAAGCAGAGCGGATTAAGCTAAAGCAAAGGCTCAGAAGATACTCAAGGCTGCCGGGCGCCCCGAAAAAAGAAAACCTATTCTCGCAAAAAGAAAAGCTCGTGCTATACTCAATAACTGCACATCCCGATGCAAGCGATTCGCAGCTCTCAAAAAAGACGGGACTCAAAAGATCGACGATAACTGCGATAAAGAACAGGCTCAGGCAAAGAAAAATATACCGCGAGCTGTACATACCAAACCTTGAGGCAATCGGCTGCAAGGCAATAACCTTCCTCTACGGAGCATATGACTCAAGATCAAAAGAACTCGAAGAGCAGTTCAGGAAACTGTCAAAGATACCGAGATTCATCGGGCTCCAATACACAGATACATGCTTCTTTGCTGTTTTCGCGACAGACAGCTTCATCGCGCTGCAAAAACAGATTGACCCAATATTGAACGAGTGCGCAAAAAAGAAACTGTTCAAAGAGCATCCAACACTATCACATTTCGCATTTGAACTGAACAGGGTAAAAAGATTCCTGGATTATGCATCGGTTCTGGACCACCTGTTTGAGCTCGACAAGCACCCAAGATCAGAGCCTGTAAGAAACACACCCCGCATAAAATTAACAAAAAACATGAAAGAAATCTTATACGCAATGATCAAATATCCCATGCTGCCTACATCTGAGCTTGCAAAAAAGACGCGATTGTCAAGAACAACGGCAACAAACATCAGAAACAAGCTTATCAAAGAAGGATTTGTGAGAAAAGTAGTGCTGCCAAGACTCAAGAAAATGGGATTTGAACTCCAGACACTAAGCCATTTCAGATTCGTACCCGGAACAACAGTAGAGTCAAGAGAGAGTAGCGCATTATACACCCGAGGTGAGCCGCATGCAGTCATCAAGATAAGCGGCGACAGGGAAACTATTGCATTAAGAGTATTTACAGATTATACAGAAGAATCAGAACTGCTCGACAAAGCAGAAGGACTGTACCATAAACACGAATTCCTGCTTGACAGGCCGACTGTGCTCAGGGCAGTGCCCGAAAACACAAAAACTTACAAGTTTAATTTTGCGCCAATAACAAAAGAACTATTGGGCATGGAAGATTAAGCGGCCTGCCTGCGCGTCAACAAAACTCTCAAAGGCACTTCTATAAGCTCTCCAACCTCGCCGATACGCGCACCTTTATACTTTTCATCATAGATTATCCTTAGATAATATTCTGCCAAATGCAAAGCATCGATAACTTCTGCAAACTTGTGAGGATACTTTTGACTCGCATCATATATGTCTTCAATGGCCCGAACTTCTCCCTGTGGAAATCCCAGTAAGTTAAAGATATTCAAGTAGCAGGCCTCGCAAGCCTTGTAAAACTCCTTAAGCTTCTTGTCAAACAAAGCAGTTTCGTAAGATTTTCTCGTTATATGTTTAAACATTGTGAGCAAAACATACAAAGCTTTTCTCGAAGACTCGAATTTCTTGATAACGCGCTGAAACTCGCCTACATCTAGCTTATCCGCCTGGAGTACAACATTGAATCTTCTCCTTGCACGATCAACTTCATCCAATGCGTGAACTAAGTTTTGCTCGATTCGATTTAGAATAGTTTCAACAGAAATCATATTAAAAAATAAAAAAAATTAAATTGTCTCTATGCCAAGCTCATCATTAAGCTTGGTTGTCTGCTTCGCTGTCTGCTTAACATTTCCCAAGATCCAGGGACTGTCAACGCCTGTGACTATCGTCATCACCATCAACTTGCCCTTCATATCTTCGGAAACTCTTGCGCCCCAGATTACGTTGGCGTCTTCATCCATTGTCTCGGTGACTAGCTCCCCGGCTCTGTTGATTTCCTCAAGAGTCAGGTCAGGGCCACCCCATACATGGATTAGAGCGCCTGTTGCGCCTTTGTAAGATATGTCCAATAGAGGATTTGAAAGCGCGCCTCTGCAAGCTTCTTCAACCCTGTTATTGGTATCGCTCGTGCCCACACCTATTGCGGCGACACCACCATTGGTCATAATTGCCTTAACATCGGCATAATCCAGGTTTACTAAACTCGGAACTGCGATTGTCTCAACAATTCCCTTGATCATCGTCGCGATCAATTCATTAGCAACGGCAAAAGCCTGCTGCACAGGAAGGTTTCCTGCGATCTGAACCAATCTGTTATTGTCGATAACGACTACAGTATCAGATACCTGCCTTAATTGCTGGAGTCCGAATTCTGCCTTGTCAATCCTTGCCCGTTCAATATTGAACGGCATAGTGACTGTGCCTATTACAATTGCACCGGTCTCTTTTGCAACGCCTGCAACTATTGGTGCTGCACCTGTACCTGTACCGCCGCCCATGCCGGCACATACAAATACCATGTCTGAGCCTCTCATGCACTCCTTGATCTGCATCAAAGATTCCTGAGCCGCTTCAGCACCTTTCTGGGGAAATCCGCCACAACCCAGTCCGCGCGTTACATCCTTGCCGATAACAAATTTCTTATCCGCTTCTGTAATATCAATGTGCTGCTTGTCACTGTTGCAGGCCAGTACTTCAGCGCCCCTGACGCCTTTCTTGTACAGCCAGCTGACCATATTATTGCCAGCCCCACCTACACCAATAACCTTAATGTTTGCCTGCCCAAAGTCCAGTTCCTCTTGCTTCGGGGCGTCCTGCGCAAGCGCGTTTTTCACGAGAAAATCCATCTCCTTCTTACCTCCTCTTTGTATGTTAGGGTAAAGAAGAGCTCTCCAGCTTGTGGGTTTGGGGGGGTGGTTTGGAAAAGAACGAGCGGAGAGCCCTCTTTGATCATCCTCTTTTTCCCTGTTCTACATCGATTGCACTTCACAGTGCAATTTCACGTACAGTGTACCTTAGTACACCAAATGCATAATTGTCATAAATTAGTATACTGGTATAATAAGGTGCTATTTAAAGGTTTCGATTTGGCCACTTTTAAGTTACCGAGAGGCGAGTTTGCAAGAAAGTTTTAAGCGGTACGATACCCCATGCACAACATTTATATAACCAGTTTCCGTTTTTGTATACTATGGTAATACTGTTTGACAGGTTTAACCTACCAACGGACATCTACGAAATAGTCTTCTCCACAAACCAGCAGAACATCGTCGCAAAAGAACTGATCAGATACATGGCAAAAAGAAAAGGAGAGATTACGAAAACAGAAATGAGCGAGTTCGCGACAAAACTGCATGACGGCGAATATGTATGCGTGCTGGAAGAGCCGCCGTACAAAGGCCGTAAAGTCAAGCTATCATACAATAAAAGGCAGTTCTACGACAGGATTTTAACACCGATGAAAGCAATGGGACTCATCGATTATGACCTGTACAAGAAAACTTACAGGATCAGCAACCATTTCTCGAACGAGCTGGTCAGAATAGGCGAAATGTGGGCCAAAGAAGTAAAGAACCTTAAGAAACTCTGAACCATAAATTCAAGCCGATAAAATAATATAAATGCCAGTGGGTATTGTGTCATCCATGTGCGGAATTGCAGGATTAATACTGAAAGAAGGCCTCGCAAGCCAGCACCTGGCGCCAATTCTAAGCTTAGTGCAGCACAGGGGACAGGATGCAGCAGGAATTTTCTCAATAAATGATAAAGGAGAAATAACCCCGCGAAAAAACCTCGGGCTTGTAAGCGCAATATTTGAGCCAGAATCGCGAAAGCCTGTAGATGAAGAGACAAGAAAATTCTCCGTCTTCACGAAAATACCCCTTTCTTCGCTTGAAGGCAGAGCTGCTGTAGGACATGTAAGATACAAGACAATAGGCGGAACAGGAGAAGAAAATGCCCAGCCGTTTTCCGGGAACAGCCCCGACCGCGCGGCAGTATCGGTAGCGCTAAGCCATAACGGACACCTAAAAAACTACAACGATATCGCAAAGAAACTCGCAGGGCAAGACGAGCCATTATTGAGGCAATGCGATGCGGAACCAATAGTAAGGCTGTTTTCCAGAGAGCTAAATGCCCAGGCAGGAATTGAAGAGATAATTAATGCAGCCGGGAGAACTATGGACCAGCTCGAAGGATCATACTCGGTAACGGCAGCAGTGCACAACAGCGCAACAGGAAGAACATACCTGGTTGTTTTCAGAGACCCATACGGCATAAGGCCCTGCATGACCGGTGAGAAAGACGGAATGTTCGCGGTCGCATCAGAATCAGTCGCGTTAGAACTGAACGGATTTCAAAATATAAGAGACGTCCGGCCCGGCGAGATAGTTGTCGTTGACGAAGAACTAAATCAGCACTCCAAGAATATCAGGGAAGGCCAATTAAGAATCTGCCAGTTTGAGTACGGATATTTTGCTGACGCATACTCTATCATCGAAGGCAAATATGTCAATGATGTCAGATACAGAATGGGTGTAGAGCTTGCAAGAGAAAACCCAGAATTAAAAGACCGAGTCGATATTGTAATGCCCGTGCCGAACACAGCAATACCCGGCACTGAAGGATTCAGGGACGCGCTTGACCTTTACTCAAGAACAGGCGTTGCGAAATACCGATTTGCGTGGAGAAATTTCCTTGCAGCGACACAGGATGAGCGCGAAAAAAGAACTGCAAGGAATATGATGGTACACAGGGGCGCGCTGAAAGGAAAAATAGTTGCATTAATAGATGACAGCATAGTAAGAGGAACAACATCAAAACAATTGGTCAGGGACTGCAGGGCAGCAGGTGCAAAAGAAGTATACGTCCTGTCATTAACGCCGCAAATCAGATTTCCATGCACTTACGGAATAGACACTCCTACAAGAGAAGAGCTGATAGCTGCGAACAAGAACAATGCGGAGATTGCAAGAGAGATCGGCGCAGATCGTGTTATGTACTTATCACTTCACGGCTGGCAAAACGTACTGACTGAAACTGACGGCGAAATAACCAGAGAACTAGTAGAACAAGGAATACTGCACCCGTCTGCTGAAAAAACACTCTGCAGAGGAGATTTCTGCTACAAATGCCTGACAGGACGAGAACCTTCTGAGGCTCCAGAACCTTATTAAAGTTTATGAATGCAGAAACAGATAACTTTAAAAAAGAAATTATGCATTGCATAGACATTGGGGTGAGTTTACATGAAAAAAGAGAAAATACTATTCGCTTTAGCTCTAATCATACTACTTGTCATGGTTGGATGCAAAACTTCTGATGAAACACCAGAGGAATCAGCAAGAATTGACCTGTATGTCATGAGCCAATGCCCTTACGGGATACAGGCAGAGAATGCCATGCCCGACGTAAAAGAAAAACTCGGTGAGGCGCTTGAACTAAACATAGAATACATAGGTGCTGAAAAAGATGGAGCGTTCGCTTCGCTGCACGGACAGCC
>JAHWHO010000079.1 GCA_019323255.1 Candidatus Woesearchaeota archaeon | reverse complement strand
ATGCTGTCGAGGTCTTCTTTCCATCCGTACCCGTTTTCAATGCACCATTTTGCGCCTTTTATCATTATTTCATCAAATGTTTCCTTGTCTACTTTGACGAATCCGCCTCTTCCTACGCCCGAGGGAACTTTTTCAAACAGGTGGTCGACAAGCTCTTTAATGCGCGGATTGACTTGATCTACTGTTAGGTTTGTCGTGACCAGTCTCATGCCGCAGTTTATGTCAAATCCTATGCCGCCAGGGCTTATCACGCCTTTTTGCACGTCAAATCCTGCTGCTCCCCCGATTGGGAAGCCGTATCCTGAGTGGCCGTCCGGCATGCACATTGCTCTGCCGACGATTCCCGGCAGGTTCGCGACGTTTGATATTTGGTCGAACACTGCGAGGTCCATTTCTTTGAGCAGTTTTTCTGTTGCGAATATTCTTGCGGGCACTCTCATGCCTTCTTTATAGCTTGTCGGAATGTCCCACATTACTTCTCCAGCTCTCTCGAATTTTGGCATTGGTATATTCTCTTTTATCATATGTCCAGCACGAACTGTGCCCTCCATCCTTGTTCGGTTTGCTCTACAGTGAAATAGTGCATTGTTATTGCCTTGACATCCTGGTGCAGTTCCTGCTTTTCTGGATCTGCTTTGTCGCCGTACGCTTTTGCTGTGCATTTCCCATCCAGTTTAACTTCTACTTTGTTGAACACCATTGCATCGCTGTCTTTTAGAAAGATTAGTTCTTCAATCAGTTCGTATAGCAGCTTTTCAGGGTCTTCCTGCTTGATTTCAATAGTTTTCTCCATCTTCGGCGCAACTGTATCTGGTTTTGCCATGACTGCTATTGTTGCATCTGCCGCAGATTGCAGCAGCTCTCTGAGGTCTTTTCCCGTCGCTTCTACTGTTATGTCTGCCACGACTTTCTCTATGTATTTGTAAGGCATATTCCGGTATTATCGTCTCTGTATAAATATCATTCGGTCAATACTTTTCAAACAAGTCTGCTGCGGCTGCGCCTATTGCTGCCGGCATGCTGACTGCTATTACCATTTTTATTGCATGGTAGGGGGTTACTGCGAAGTTGTGCAGTCCATAGATGTAGACTAAGCCTATTGCGACAAGAATGCCTATGAGGTAGTATGAGAAGAGTCTTTTGAGCCAGAACTGCCCGAATTTGCGTGTTTTTTTGTTTTTTACTCTCTTATAGCCTACCAAATATATTTCTGCAGTGAGGATTACTATTGTTGCTGCGATCAGTAATGCTATCTCTTGGTTTGTGAATGCCTGGCTCACCTGGAACAGCAGGCCTTTAAGCGTGAACGTTAATCCTACTAATATTGCGCCGAAGAATGCTTTGAATATGTGTTCTGCATCAAAATGTGTCGGCTCTTTCTCTATCAGATGGTTTTTGATTTCTTTGATATCTGCCGCGAGTTTGTTCTTTGCCATTCAATAGAACTCCATTTCTGGCATGTTCTCCTTTTTCTCTTCTGCTTCCGTAGGCGAACTGTCGAATATGCTCATCATTCCGCCCATATCATCTCCTTGGTCAAACATACTTGGTGTTTTCTGTTCAGAGTAAGTTTCCGGCTCGCTGTACGCTTCACCGACCAGGCTTGATAGCATTCTTATCGCTTTCCGTATCTCTTGATGAGAATCATGCTTAGTATCTATAGTGATTTGCATGCTTTATTTTATGTATTTTTGATATTTAAGGGTATTGTAGTATTGTCTGTATCGATAATTTTAAGTAGAACTCCATTTATTTTCTCAAAAGTTTGGGCCCGTAGTCCAGTGGTTAAGACGTCTCGTTCACAGCGAGAAGATCCCCGGTTCGAACCCGGGCGGGCCCATTATGCACCTTTCCAGATCCGCAGTTAAAGAGCTGGTAGAAAAAGATAAGCTCGTCGAAGGCTACGACAATATAGATAAACAGCTGACCGCCAATGGTTTTGATGTTAGAGTCTGTGCGTTAGTAGAAATAAAAGACGGCGGCAAACTGGCTATAGAAAAATCTAACAATGTTCCGCCTAAGCTTGGCAAGGCGTATGTGCTTCCGGGCTATGAAGACCGTCTGGACAGCTATGAAATTGAAGAAAAAATAGTAACAGCGGGCTTTGTAAAATTAAAAAAGCACCAGCCTTATTTTCTTATCACAGCAGAAAGGTTCAACTTTCCTGAGTATCTTATGGGCCATAATAGTCACAGGTCTTCAATATTCCGCTTTACTCAGAGTATGATTTGCTTTGGCTTTGACGAAGCGGGCTATAAGGGCTATCTTGCTTTCATGCTCGTTCCTTTTCTTGACAGCGAGGTAGAGCTCGGATCGCGTGTCGCGTCTGTTTCTTTTGTCCACTTAACTGGCAGGGCTAACTATGAAGAGCAGTTTGAGTGCAACCAGCAGGGCGGGAAGCTGTTTTGAGAACTTTGCGGGATGGACTGAGTAAGTGCAAAGTTCTCTTAGAGAATTTTGACTTGACTAGTGATTTTTCAAAATTCTATTAAAGTCGTACTTCCCTTACGCTATATTTATAGCGTGCTTTTTACATTAAATCTGCCATGGCAAAGAGAAAAATTGTTATCGAAGCTCCTAAATGGAGTGTGCGCGGTTTGGCGCTTTCTGTTGGCCTTGTATGGGCGATAAGTGTTCTAATTCTAAGTCTTACAAGCAAGTTTTTGAACTATGGTTTGGCATTTACTGGACCGCTTCAGTCGGTTTATGTAGGGTATGAGCTCTCTTTGATAGGAATAGTTGTGGGTGTCGCTTGGGCATTTTTAGACGGTTTCATCGGCGGTGCGATCGTTGCCTGGGTGTACAACTTGTTTAGATAAAAACACAGTCGTATTTCGTGGGACTTCCGCAGGAATGTCCCACTTGACTGGTTTGGGTCCTAGCCTTTTTCAAAGGGTAGTGTACAACCTGTTTAGATAATTTTTTTCTTTTTTTTACAGGTACACTTTCTGAAAGTTCAGCCAGATATTGTTTGCAGTTTCCTCTTCTGTGAATCCTTTGATCTCTGCGATTTTCTTAACAGCCAAAACTACATTCTTCGGCTCATTTCTCTCGCCTGGAATCGGCGACAGCCATGGCCCGTCTGTTTCAGTTAGCAGTTGGTTGATATTTGCTATCTGAGCGATTGTCTGGAATTGCTGGCTTTTTCCAATCGTTGATGGAATTGAGAAATACCATCCTTTGTCTGCAGCTTTTTTAATCAGATTCTTTCTGGCCTCGAAACAGTGCATTATAATAGTTTTGATCTTGCTGCTCTCCAGCATGTCAACCACATCTATTTCTGCTCTTCTTGAATGTATTAGTATGGGCTTCTTTATTTTCTCTGTAAACTCAATGACTTTCTGGAATATTTCTCTCATCTGTTTCTGGTGCTCTTCGTCTTTAACCCAGTGGTAATCTAAGCCAGTCTCTCCTATCGCTACGATTTTGTCTTTGTTCTTCCTGATAAAATCAAACTCGGCATCCAGATCAATCGGCTCAGTTTGTCTTGCAAGCCCGATTTCATCCGCACCCAGTCCCAAAGCATCCACAGGATAGATTCCCATGCTGCACTTGACAATATCTTTATGCTTCTCAGCTAATGCCAATGCCTCTCTGTTTGTAGGCGTATTCACTCCGGAACATACTATTGCTTTGACTCCTGCTTTCTTTGACCTTTCCAGCACTTTATTCAGGTCTTTCTTGTACTGGTCATGCGTCAGGTGGCAGTGGTCGTCTACGAGTATCATGTCCAAAGAATTCTCAATTCGCAATTATAAATCTTGTGCATTAGAGCAGCTTTATGACTTCTATCGCCATATAGACAACAAACATCGACAGCAGCAATACTCCTTGCGTTCTCGTCAGTGCTTTCCGTTTCAAAAACATCATTATTGCTGTTATCGCGAGCACAAGCCATATCATTGCATTTAACGCCTGCATTAAATCGATCTGTATTGGATGTATTAGTGCGACTAGGCCCAGAAAGAATACGAGTTCGATGGTCAAGCTGCCCAGTAAGTCGCCCAAACCAAGGCTTGCATGTTTCTTCTTGACTGATTTTAGCTCAATGATAAGGTCCGGCAGTGTCGTCCCGATTCCAATGATAGTCAGCGCAATAAAAAAAGTAGGAATGCTCAATTCATGCGCAATATTGATGCTGCCTATTACGAGCCACCTGCCTGACAGGATTATCGCAACTAAACAGCCTAAGAATATGAATGCATCTCTCCATATGTTCTTGAATTTTACATTTTTCTTTATCTTTCCTAGCGTTCCTTCCATCCGCCACAGCCACGCGAGATACACAACAAATGCGCCAATCATTATTATGCCGTCTATCCTGCCGAGTGTTGGTTTTCTCCCTATGATAACATCAGCAAGTATGAGTATGAATGGCAGCATGAGTGCTGTCCACATCAGAAATCTTTTCTTTGTGAATATGTTCGGCTCAATCTTGACTTTCTTGCCTATAATCGCGACTAATCCGATAGCCAGTCCTGCATGCACCATATTGCTGCCAAGTATCGCGCCGAATCCTACGCCCGTGTCTCCTTTCAGGAATCCTGTCAGTGAGCTTATGATCTCCGGGCTGCTTGCTGCAATAGCTAACACGACGAGTCCGATTATTGCATCTGACAGCCCGAGTTTTCGCGCATACCTTGTTATTCCATAAATCAGCAGGTCTGCTGCCTTGTATATGATGAAAAAGCTGAGAAGTATGACTATAGTGTTGAATACTAATGGGTGTCCAAAAAATGAATATACCATCTTTTTTGTATTCTATATCTTCCACTATTTATTTAACTTTGTGTAACCGATTACTTTATATATGTCTTCTTTTACCGTTTGCGCATGGCAGCGATAGGTGTTCAATTCGATAAAGTGGTGGTAGACCGTTTGAAGCCGCTTGAAGGTAAGGTTAGTGTTAACAATAACTCGAAGATTACGAATGTTAAGAAGATTGATATTCCGCTCGGGAAGGCTAAAAGGCCTGCTTTGAAGTTTGATTTCGAGTATACTGTTGATTATGCTCCTGGTATTGCTAAGATTACTATTCAGGGTTTCGTGACGGCTCTCGACAAGCCGGAAGTTATTGACGAAGAAGATAAGAAGTGGAAGAAGGACAAGAAAGTTAGTCCTGAGCTTATGACTGAAGTGCTGAATCATATCCTGGCAAGGGGCAGTATCAGTGCATTGATCTTGTCGCGTGAGCTTGGCTTGCCTGCTCCGATCGAGCTACCCAAAGTAAGAGTTAAGTAATCACCACTTATGAGGGAAAACTTTTTAAGCCATTATTTTTCAAAGGGGGATTATGAGCGAAGTAAAACTGAAAGTAGCCGAGGCTATTCAGGACGATGTGAACAAGGGAATTGTTCGTGTTGATTCTAGTTTTATGAGAGGTATTTCTGTTCGCCCGGGCGATATCGTAGAGATAGAAGGCCAGCGCAAGACTGTTGCGATCGTTGACCGCGCATATCCTGGTGATATCGGTCTCAATATTATCCGCATGGACGGCTTAGTAAGGCGAAATGCACGCTCCAGCATTGGCGAGATGGTCAAGATTTCTAAAGCGGAGATCAATCCTGCTACACGGATTGTTGTCGCGCCTGCGCGTGATGATGTCGTAGTCAGAGCATCCCCAATTATTTTCAAGCAGGGCCTCCTGGGCAGAGCGTTAGTCAAAGGCGACTTATTGACTATTGGCGGCACTACGCGAAGGCGTACCGCTATGAGCGGCTCTCCATTCCTTGATCTTTTCAATATCCCTGATGAGATGTTTCCTGCATTGAAAGGATTCGGCCTTGGCGATATGAAGTTTGTCGCTGCGGAAGTTAGTCCTAAAGGTGCAGTTATTGTTACTGAGAAAACTGAGATTGTCCTGAGCCCTAAGGCTGTAGATGTTTCAGAAGAAGAGCTTCCTGAAGTCACATATGAAGATATTGGCGGCCTCCATGAAGAGATTACTAAAGTTCGTGAGATGATTGAGCTTCCTTTGAAGCATCCTGAGTTGTTTGAAAGGCTTGGTGTTGAGCCTCCGAAGGGAGTGTTATTGCATGGTCCGCCGGGTACTGGTAAAACTCTTCTGGCGAAAGCTGTCGCGAATGAGACTAATGCTCATTTCCTGACGATTAACGGCCCTGAGATTATGTCTAAGTATTATGGCCAGTCTGAAGAAAATCTTAGGAAGAAGTTTGAGGAGGCTGAGAAAAGCGCCCCGAGCATTATTTTTATCGATGAGATTGATGCTATTGCAACTAAGAGGGAAGAGACAAAGGGCGAAGTTGAGAAGCGTGTTGTTGCCCAGCTTCTTGCTTTGATGGATGGTTTGAAGACAAGGGGCAAGGTTGTTGTTATTGCTGCAACTAATGTTCCGAATATTCTTGATCCTGCTTTGAGGCGCCCCGGCCGTTTTGACAGGGAGTTGGAAATCGGTGTGCCGAATAAAGAGGGCAGGCTAAATATCTTGAAGATTCACACGAGGAATATGCCGCTTGATGATGTTGATTTGTCCGAGCTTGCGGCCATTACGCACGGCTTTGTTGGTGCAGATCTCTCAAGCCTTGCTAAGGAGTCTGCCATGATCGTATTGCGGCGTGTTCTTCCTGATTTGAGGAATGGAAAGGAAGACGAGGCGCTTCCGCCTGAAGTGCTTGAGAAGCTAAAGATTACTAAAGCAGATTTTATAGAAGCATTGAAAGTTGTACGGCCATCTGCGCTAAGAGAAGTTCTTGTTGAAGTTCCAAATATTAAATGGGATCACATTGGCGGCTTGCCAAATGTCAAGCAGGAGTTGAAAGAAGCTGTTGAGTGGCCATTGAAGCATCCTGATGCGTTCAAGCGTCTTGGAGTTTCTCCTCCTAAGGGTGTTTTGCTGTACGGCGCGCCCGGCACGGGAAAGACTTTGCTTGCAAAAGCCGTTGCGAACGAGAGCGAAGCTAATTTCATTTCTGTTAAAGGCCCTGAGCTTTTGAGCAAGTGGGTTGGCGAGTCTGAGAAAGCCGTCCGCGAAGTTTTCAAGAAAGCAAGGCAGGCTTCTCCGACGATTATTTTCTTTGATGAGATTGATTCTCT
>JAHWHO010000078.1 GCA_019323255.1 Candidatus Woesearchaeota archaeon | reverse complement strand
CGCCGCTCCTGTTGTTGTTGGGATTATAGTGGCCGCTGCAGCTCTGGCTCTTCTCAGGTCTTTGCAAGGCCCGTCGACAAGTTTCTGGCTCGCAGTATACGCATGGCCTGTGAGCAGGTAGCCGTGCTTAACTTTGAATGCATCATGCAGTACTTTTATCAGCGGCCCTACACAGTTTGTTGTACAGCTCCCATTTGAGATTATCTTATCTTTTTGTTTGTACACTTTGTCGTTTACGCCCAGGACAATTGTCACGTCCGGGTTTTTCGCGGGTGCGGATATGAGAACTTTCTTCGCGCCTGCTTTTATGTGCTTCATTGCGCCTGCCCTGTCTTTGAAAAAGCCGGTACTCTCTACGACAATATCAACTTTGAGTTCTTTCCACGGAAGGTTTTGCGGATCTTTTTCTGCAAACACCTTGATTTTTTTGCCGTCTATATGCAGCACGCCTTTTGCAGCTTTAATCTTAAGAGGTGAAACTCCGTACACGCTGTCGTATTTGAATAAGTGCGCTAATGTGTTCGTATCTGTAAGGTCATTTATTGCGACCCATTCTATTTTCTTATCCTTGATGCCCGCTTGCAGGATCTGCCTGCCTATTCTGCCGAACCCGTTTATTGCTACTCTTACCATACGATAGTGAAAGAAATCGAGTGATATAAAGCTTCTTAACCACAATGCAATAGCAACCCGCGATGTAGAAAGTCGCAGACTAAAGCGTTCTGAACACGACAGTCACTGTATTTAGACTCTGAGACAAAGCTCGGGAGTGTTCAGAACGAAAAAGACTTTCTACAGCACCCATAGCAACCATAAAGGCTTTAAATTAGAGACGCTTTCTTGCCCTAAAAGAGGTATAAAATGAAGATAGCTTTCTGTCATGTGCACACTGAGGATTGGGAAAGAAAATACATAACATCTAAGCTCAAGGGCCACAAGGTCTCTTTCTTCGACACGCCGATAACTGAAGATAATGCGGCCAAGTTCAAGGACTATGACATCCTCGGAGTGTTTGTATGGTCTAAGATTAACAGGAAAGCTGTCTCAAAATTCAAGAAAGTTAAGTTTATTACGACTATGAGCACGGGCTATGATCACATCGACCTTAAAGCCTGCAGGGATAAGGGGATTGCTGTTGCTTACGTGCCTTCTTATGGCGAGAATACTGTTGCTGAGCACGCAATGGCTTTGCTGCTTGCAATCTCGAGGAAGATTATTGAGAGCGTTGAGCGCACAAGGAAAGGTAATTTCGATCTCGAGGGCTTGCGGGGCTTTGATCTTAAGGGCAAGACCATCGGCGTTATTGGCACTGGAAATATTGGCAAGCATGTTTGTACATACGCTAAAGGCTTTGATATGAAGATTCTCGCCAATGACAAGTATCCTAATAAGGAATTTGCCGCTAAGCTTGGCTTCAGGTACGTCTCCATTCCTGAGCTTCTGAAAAAGTCTGACATTATCAGTTTGCATGTTCCTTTGCTGCCTTCAACAAAGCACATGATTAACAAGGCAAGGGTCAACCAGATGAAAAAAGGGATGGTCGTAATCAATACTGCAAGAGGCAGCCTTGTCGATACTACAGCAATTCTTATGGGGCTGAAGAGCGGAAAGATTGCATGGTATGCTGCTGATGTTCTTGAGGAAGAGTGTGCCATAAAGGATGAGCGTGAAAGGCTATACCAAACATTCGAGAAAGGATGTGATCTTCAGGTTCTGCTCGAGGATCATATGCTGCTTTATCATCCTAATGTCTTGATCACTCCGCATAATGCATTCAATAGCTGGGAAGCGCTGAAAAGGATTTACGACACGACTGTTGAGAACATCAGGGGATTTGTGAAGAAAAAACCCGTTAATCTTGTAAAATGAAATCATTGCGAAATGCTAAATTGAAAGGTAAGACTGTTATTCTGAGAACTGACTTCAATGTTCCGTTGAAAAACGGCAAAGTTGCTGATGATGCAAGGATAAGGGCAGCTCTGCCAACTATTAGATACTTGCTCAAAAATGCAGGCAGGGTTGTTATCGTAACTCACTTGGGCCGTCCAAAGGGCGTAGACAAATCATTGAGACTTGATCCTGTTGCGCAAAAGCTCGCCGATCTTCTGAATAGGGAAGTTGTGAAGTATGACTGTATTCCTTCTCATGTGGAGAGCAAGCTTTCAATGATCGAGAATATTCGCTTTTATGATGGTGAGAAGAAAAACAGTGCAAAACTTGCAAAGCAGCTTGCCTCATTGGGCGATATTTACGTGAATGACGCATTCAGCAACTCGCATAGAAAGCACGCAAGCATGTGTGCAAT
>JAHWHO010000077.1 GCA_019323255.1 Candidatus Woesearchaeota archaeon | reverse complement strand
CGCATATCAAGTCGTGCTCCTGAACTTGACTGCAGTGTTTGGAAGTACAACCATGCAGCAAAATATGCAGGCACTGTGCTTTATCAATATTACATCAGAATGCAGTGATGCAGACAATGATACTTTCTTTTCGGGACCAGGATGTACGCAGGCTATACTTGACTGCGATGATACAAGAGCAGGCGTAAACCCGAATGCAACAGAAGTATGCAACAACAGAGATGATGACTGTGATGGATCGATAGATGAAGGCAAAGTCTGCCCAAGCTCCAGCAAGGGAGGCAGTGGCGGAGGAGGCGGAGAATCGTCCTCATCAGCAAGCTCAGGCAGCGCAGCAGCGGGTGCAGCATCAGGAAGCTCTGCAGCATTCAGCAATATGATGCTCAGAGATGAAGAATCATTCAAGCAGAAAGAGCCGCCGGTAGAAGAGCACCAACCGATACAGGCGCAGCCAATAGAATATAACCAGGGACAGGAAACGGAACCAAAGAAAGTAGATTTCGTCGGGCATTTACTGGGCGCATTGGTTTTGCTGGCAGCAGGAATATTCCTTGCTTATGAGCACATAAAGAAGAAAAAACATAAACGCAAGCGTTAAACAGTCACTCTCTGCACAAGAGGAATCGCTCTTCTGCCTTCAGGGCACTCGCATTCAGCAAGATAAACACCATATTCATTTCTCATGACTGAAGCGGGAACACTTGGCATGCAGCCCGCAAGCTCACAGGCATCCTGCGGAGAGAGCTGTACAATCGTTGATCCTGCAACATACCTGCCTACTCCTGTAGAAACGTAGTTTCCGGCAGAATTAGAGACTGATATGGACCAAACAAAGCTGCCAATAGCGATCAAGATAACCATTACAAACAAGGCATATGCGATATTTTTGTTCACCATCTTTCTGATCTTATAATAGCCCGCCTTATTTAAAGGTTACTAAGCGAAAGCCTTAAAAACGGCCTCTTCCCGATCTCCGTAATATGCTCCGTGGCTGAGATGGCAAACCTTTGCAAAAGGTTTGATCCAAAGCACTCCAGTGGGATGTTCCTGCGGAAATCCCACGACAAAATGCCCCCGTAGCTTAGTGGTGGAGCGTGCGGCTGTTATTGAGCTTCGCTCAATCCTTCAGAGCGCAGCTCAGAAGTAACCGCAAGGTCGCCAGTTCGAGTCTGGCCGGGGGCGCTTCTTTTCAGTAAGGCATATAAATATTCGAAAAAGAACTAAGAATATGAAATACAACCTAGAGCTTGACAGGGTCGTAAAAGACATAAAACAGCAGAAAGCAAAGATGGTATGCATTCAGCTTCCTGATGGGCTTAAGCCGGAAGCGAACAAAATCACTGACAGGATAAAAAAAGACACAAGCGCAGAAGTCGTTATCTGGCTTGGCAGCTGCTTCGGCGCATGCGACGTTCCGCTTGAAGTAAGCAGGATAGGCGCAGATATGATAATCCAGTGGGGGCACAGCGCTTGGAAGCCTTAATCGTTCCCCTTGGCCTTGCAGCAGGATATATTATCAGCAATTTTTCCAAGACAGAACTCAAAGCAGGAAAAAAATACTTTAACCTGCTTCAGGCATGCATCTTTGGAGCTATAGTCGGCGTTGCATGCTGGCCAGCGATTGGGTACTGGAGCATAGCAGCGGTACTTGCCTGCTTTATTTTTGCGCTGCGACTAACTCCGATAATCATTCTTTCAGTAATCGCAATCATAACACATTATGCGAGCATAATCCCGCTTGCATTTCTTTACACAATTCCCGCAGCAAGCAAAGAATACCCCAATAAGACCAAACTGCTTATTGCGGCCATATTATTTCTAGCGATATACTATATTCCTTTCTGAATGGCTTTTTATATAGGGCTCTGTGGAAAGCCTTTTTCACTAAAAAGCCCCTGGGCTTTTTGTGCTTTCGTCTACGGCTTTCCACATCGCAACCGCAAGGTTTAAATATTTACCAAGCAGAAAATAGACAATAAAAGAGGTATAATATGCTCACAATTTACGGCTGGATACTAGGCATAGCTCAATTAACAGTAGTTCTGCTGAGCGTAATCGCAGGCATAATCGCATTAAGCATGTTCAAACAAACAGGCCAGGCAAAGTACTTAAGAAGCTGGAGGCCGATGATCTACGCGCTTGTTTTTTTCGCAGCAGTGGAAATTGCAGGCCTGCTCAAAAACTTCAATTTTTATTCAAATCCCTGGCTCACCCATGTTCTCGTAAGCTTCATACTTGTATTCCTGATTGCAGGCCTTTACAGGCAGATCAACATTGCGAAGGGGTGTGACTAATGAGTTTAGCATTATCCCTTGCTGAGGCCGCGCCAATATACAACCTTGGACTCGTAGTCCTCGCTGCGATACTGTTCATCAGGCTCTTCACAGTAAAGGTCAGAAACAAAAAAGTCTATCTGACCCCATGGAAGCTCCTGTTTTTCGCAATGATAATCTTTGTCATAGAAGAAGTCCTTACAATTCTGCGCACAAAAGACATAGTAAATATCCCAATCCACATAAACGGCTTCTTTGAACTGGTGATAATAATCACGTTCATCTATGCCCTGCTGTTGCAAAAAGAAAGAATTGCAAAAACAAGATTAGTTTGAGAAACTCAGCTTTCTAACTACCTGAGAATTACCGTCGCTTGCAGTGACCCAAACGCTAGAATCTCCTGCAGGGACTTCCACGACAAGCGAACTTCCCCTGATTCCGGCAGCAACACCCTCATCTGCCTTCACGCTGAAGGATAACGCATCGCCGTCCGGATCAAAAAAAGCCTCGTTAAGATCCAAAGTGAATTGGCCCTGAAAATCAAACTGGTCTGTCGCATAATCCCATTTCGGAGGCATATTTGCAACAAAATTACCAGTGACAGAAGTCTCACTATAAAGCCCTGTGAGAACCCCGAGAACCAACAGTATAACAACAGCAAACCATAACTCTTTCATTTTTTCACCTTCTTATAAGGATATCTTCTAATATGGCCGCATTCCCTGCACGTGTAAACAACATGGCCCTCTTTTGTCCTGACACTTACGTTTTTAGCGTCAAACAATGCGCAGCATTTTTTGCAAAACGCGCGCGACTGCTCATGTGTAAACCTCAGGCGATACTTCTGCTGAAGTTTCCGCGCAAGCGCGACGTACCTCTTTGCATATTTAGGCCTTTGCCTGGCCTGTTCAAAAAGCGTTTTAATGCGCTCACGCGCAACCACTTTCCGGACATCTTTCAATGACTTCTTTTTCATATGATCCTGCCTTATTTAAACATTTTTCCCAAGTGCTCGTATCGCGGGCAGAGTTCCTGATAGGAATTCCAGGAATGCGCCTCCACCTGTACTGATAAATGAAAATCCTGAAATCTTAAGCTTATCTATTGCTGAAACAGTCTCGCCGCCGCCGATGGCTGAAAATGCTTTTGATTTTGAAATCGCTTCAGCTATGCACTTTGTGCCTTTACGGTACTGCTTGACTTCAAACAAACCCATAGGGCCGTTCCAGAGCAAAGTTTTGGCTTCAGAAATGATTTCCGAATAAACCCTGCATGTTTCAGGCCCAATGTCAAATCCTGCCTTGCCTTTAGGAATCTTATCAAACGGATAAACCTTTGCGCCTGAACCATCTTTTTTCCCGCAAACGATATCGACAGGGAGCATCACTTTCCCTTTCTTCAGGAGCCGCCTGCATTCCTTAAGCTCCTCAGGCTTGTATAAACTCTTTCCAATTTCGATGCCTGCAGATTTCATGAATGTAAAAGCAACAGCACCGCCGGTAAGAATTGCATCAACTTTCATGCTGTTGATAGCCTCAATCTTTGTCCTGGCCTTTACGCCGCCAATCACGACCACAAAAGGACGCTTTGGCTTTCTAAGCTTTGAAAGCTCCTTGATTTCTTTTTCCAGCAGAAAACCAGGATACGATGGAAGATACTTCG
>JAHWHO010000076.1 GCA_019323255.1 Candidatus Woesearchaeota archaeon | reverse complement strand
TTGACCCTGCTAAAATCAACAGCATTGAGAGATTTGACGAGGTCAAGGGTTATAAGATCAGTGTTCTGCTCGCAAAATCCAAACAGGTTCAGTCTATTGCAGCACAGAAGCTTGTCAAGGACAAGACTGTTTCAGGCAAGCTTATCGCATATTATATGGCGCGCACCCAGCAGCTTTATGAGCGCTATGGGCTGCCATTAGAAAAACTCCGTTTCCGCCAGGTCGGTGATGATGAGCGTGCTTTCTATGCCAAAGAGGGCTGGGATCTTGAAGTTGAGACTTCTGTTGGCTGGGTTGAGCTCGGCCCGATAAACTATCGTACTGATTATGACTTAAAGAGGCACATAAAAACATCAGGCAAGGACCTGAGCTATGTTAAGGATGATGGCACAAAGCTCGTTCCGCATGTTCTCGAGATCTCTCTTGGTGTCGACCGCGCTGTTTACTGTGCATTAGAGCTTGCCTATAGGAAAACGAAAGACCGTATGTGGCTTGCTCTGCCGCCGAATATCGCTCCTTTGGACATTGGTGTTTGCCCATTATTGAAGAACAAGCCTGAGCTTGTTGCGAAAGCGAAGGAACTATTTGATGACTTGCGTACTTGCTATGACTGTGCTTATGATGAGTCTGGCAGTATCGGCAAGCGTTATGCAAGGTTTGATGAAATTGGCGTTCCATGGTGCATTACTGTTGATTTTGATTCTCTGAAGGATAACGATGTGACTATCCGTGACAGGGATTCTGCAGATCAGAAGCGAATTAAGATCACTGACCTTAAGGTAGTCTTTTTCAGGCTGCTGACAGGGGTCAGTTTTAGCGAGGTTTGAGAATGAAAATAAGTGAATTGCAGGCAGGACAGGGAAAGATAGACATTGAAGTCGAGATTGTTGACGTTACTGAGCCAAAAGAGTTCAATAAGTTTGGCAGGACCGGCAAGGTTGCTAATGCGACCGCTAAGGATGATTCCGGCGAGATCAAGATGAGCTTGTGGAATGAGCAGTGCGACCTTGTTAAGCCGGGCATGAAAGTCAAGATTATCAACGGCTGGTGCTCTGAATATCAGGGCGAGAAACAGCTCTCTACCGGTAAATTCGGCCGGCTGGAAGTTATATAAACGCAAAGTTTTTAAACCATTTGAGCAGTTTATAAGGTTTATGGACTTTTAGTCCATTCAAATTCATAAGAAAAAGGGTGATATTGTGAGAAAGAGCCTGTTCATTATCGCAACCATGTTGCTTCTTTGCGCCGCTACTACTTTTGCTGCTGTAATTAATATTAGTAATTGCAGTCTGAACTTGAGCAACTCTGGCAATATATACATGCTTACTAATTCTACTAATATTACAACAGGAAGTAATTGTTTGAACATTACTGCGGCTAATATCACTCTTGACTGCGCAGGTTTCACAATTGATGATACTGGCGTCGGTACAGGAACGGGTATTTCAATTGCTGCTGTGAATAATGTCACTGTTCGTAATTGCTATATTGTAGGTTTTGATGTTTCAATTCTTCCTCAGGCGGATGATATGCTGATCGAGAATAATACTTTGATGAATGCAAGCACGGCAGGAATTTCAACGATAGGCATGTCTGATAGCACCATCGCGAACAACACTATATTCAATATAACAGGGGCAGCCTCTGACTCTTTTGGTATTTTACTTACTGCAGGAAGCAATAATAATACAATCCTCAATAACACTATTCGTAATAATACTGCGCCTGGAGGCAATACCAATTTTGGCTTAAGGTTCCAGACTACGAGTACAGCAAATAAGGTGTATTGGAACACTTTCCTTTACAGCGAGTTTGGTATTCACGATATCGTAGGTGGTAACAATCTTTCCGGCAATAGGATAACCAACCACACTGCCGCAGCAATCTTTTTTAATGGCTCCAATAACGGTTGGATCGTCGATAACACCTTGTTATACAACGGCAATGATGGTATGTTCATATACAATAGTTCCAACAATGTGATCACTGGCAATAATGCGAGCAACAACACCCGGTATGGTATCAAACTATTAGTAGGTTCTACTGGCAACAACCTGACTGGCAACACTGTCAGCGGCAATGCGATTGGAATATATGCTATTGGCGCACCTAGCAATAATATCATAAACGCGACCGCAGATAAGAACACCAATGCAAGCTATGTGATTGCCAACTCTGTTGCAAACACTCTGACCGGCTCAAGTGGCTCATTGAGCCTTAACGGGCTGCTTCTTATTAACGGCACAAACACTACTGTTTCCGAGTGCGCTTTTGACAACTCTACTCAGGCAGATGTGTTCCTGAATAGTACTGGCTGTTCGCTTTCGAACATCTATCTTGATTATTACTATGATGCTAACTTTACAACCAACACCTATCATGGTACATTTAATATCTCAGGAACGGACTATACAAACACGACCTTGCTGTATAATGCAACAGTAAAGAACCTTACGCAGTTCGTTAACATAACTAATACGACTCCTGGTGCTTGGATGGTTCTGAACATGTCTTACAAGCCGCGTAATGCATTTAACATTATGGAAGCTACAATCAAGATGTACCATTGGAACACCACCAATTGGACGAATATTACAGGCAGCACCATTGATGTTACCAATAACGTCGTGTCCGCTAATCTGACTTCGTTCAGCGCATTTGGTCCTTTGGGTGACACTACTGCTTGCGGCTGGATTAATACGAGCACGACTCTGACTGCTGATTTGTATAGCGCAGGCAGGTGTTTGAGAATAGGCGCCAATAATGTTGTCTTGAATTGTAATAACCATGGCTTATGGGGCAGACTGGTCAGTCAGGGTATTAACATAACCAACAAGGTTAATGTGACTATTAGGAATTGCCTCGTTTATAACTTTAGCAGCGGTATCCTTGGTGATAATGTCACTAATAGCACTTTTATCAATAACACCGCTAACATTAACACAGTTGGTTACAATTTTACGACAGTTAATACGAGCAATTTCACAGCATCTCTCGGCAGGACTAATGGGAGAGGTTTGGCTTTGATGGGTTACTGCTTGAATAACTCGTTTGAGAATCTAACCTTTACCGCAAATACTGTTAATGGCATTTTTATTAATAATGAGTCTTCGACGTTCAATACATTCAGGGATATTTATGTCAATAACTCTGGAATAACTGATTTGTGTCTGCTGACTGTTAATACGACCAGCAATGCATACTATGATATTACCATAGGCACAACAACGTTCAGCTTCAACCAGTACCTAGGGAATGCCAACATTAGTGGCGTTCCAAATCCCGCAGCCGCGCCTACTGGGAAAACGTCGATTAATAAGTTCTTGAATGTTAGCAAAATTACTGGGAACTGGATCGTGTTGAATTTTAGCTATAGGACTGCGGATGTTGCTGCTGTTGTTCCAACCACGCTGGAAATGTATCACTATAATGGCAGTCTCTGGACTGCAGTTCCGCGTGACAGCGTCTTTACTCAGAAACAGGTTGTAACGGCAAATATCACGACTTTCAGCGACTTCGGCTTGTTTGGTGATGCAAAGACTCCTGTGCGGCAAGGCGGCGGTGGCAGTAGTTCTGGCTCTGGTGCCAGTATTTCACCTGCAACCACCGAAGAAAAAGTTGCGCCACCAACTGTTACATACCCGCCAACAAGCCCTCCTGCGCAGGATAATATGCAGCAGGACACGAATACAAAGGACGTTTATGTGCCAAAGAATGACATGCTTGATACGCGGGCTTCCAGTACTGGCGCTAAGACAACAGAGGGCATGAGTACTGCGAGTATAATAGGCCTGATTGTGGCAATTATCGCCATCGGTGTTTTTGTAGCTTTCCTCGCCCACCCGAAATCAGGCAGGAAGCGCAGGAAGTAATTTTTTTCTTTTTTCCCCTTCTTTTTAGTAACCTTTTTAAAGAAGATACTGTCTTTTTCCCTTATTCGGGGGCGTAGCTCAGCCTGAAAAGGTGTGGGAAATCCAGCCTTTGGCTAAGGAGAGCACTACGCTGAAGACGTAGGTGTCGAGGGTTCAAATCCCTCCGTCCCCAGTTTTTTTACAACTTTTGCCAGTCTCCAGTGTTTTATTGGATGATAAAAAAGATGTTTTCTGTGACAATCAATTGTGAGTTTCTTTGCGCCTTGGATATACCAGTTTCTCTTCCCGTCAGTATATGGTCCCGTGAACTTAAGACCAAAGGCTACAAGAAGCTCTCTTTGTAATTCATAAATAAATCCTTCATCCGCCATTCTGATTTTAACTCTCGGCGAGGTCATTCCCTTTGATCTAGGATTTTCTACAGCTCTTACGTCTCCATCAGCGTCCATCACTCCTCGAAGAAACCATCGTCTTATCTCAAGCGGCGAGTTCTTGATTATATTAGGTATAGTGAGCTTTTGCTTTGGCCCTTCAGGAAAACCTAAAACGTGTGTGAAGAATCGGTACACTAGTTTGCATGTGGGATTAACATAATATAGTTGTTCTCCTTTCAGAATCCGTTCTGTTCGTATGGGTGCATCCAAGTTGAAAATGTCTTTAAACAGTTCTGCTATACGTACGACTTGCATGTGGAATTCATCGCATACACTCATCTTATATTCATAACGACCCGTCTTTAGCTTGCTTCTGCGTATATTTTTGAACCCACCATCTCCGTAAATATATCCAGTCAAATAAGCAAGTTTTGGGTCGATTTCTTTTGGCAGCATTATCGTGTGAGGCGATCCATGAACTTTCAGCGCCTTAATGCTTCCGATAGAAGCAGCTCTCAAATCAATGAATCTTAAATTCTTCTTAGTCTTTTCATACATAAACTCAACTCTTACTTTTGCACAATTGTTATCCAATACATGGTCGGTGTAATTTAACAAATAATTTGGCAGGGCTTTTGTCGGATGGGAGGGAATCGCTCTAACTATTAGTTCATTATCTGGAATGCTGCCAAATCTCGTTTTCATGCAATATCCTGATTTATTCAATTTTAAGTACTTCACGCATGCATCTGTCCAGTGATTCCCTTTTCACCCCCTCTCGCCCCATTCATATCTTTCTTTTTACCCAGATCATATACTTCTCAAAGCCTTTCTTTTTCCAAACCTGCAGCCCGAGAGGATTGCTCGCAGAAATAGGGTGTTCAATATATTTCAATTTCTTTGATTTAAACCATTTCTTAATTTCTTCAAGTAGTTGTGTGAATATTCCTTGTTCACGGTAACTTAATGAGACATATGCATCACCAATTTGTCCAACTTTGTCTATTTGGTAAATTGGTGCTTTTTCTACAATTCTTGCGGTCATGTACGCCACTATTCTTTTATCTTGTTCAGCAACAACCATTAACTGCGTTGGGTCTGCGATTATTTGTTCGGCGTAGTCTTTCCACAACTTGCTTATGTTTTTCTTGAATGCAAAGTAGGGATCTTGTGCCGCATGATATCGCATGTATTCTTTCTGCAGTTTTGCGATTTCTCCAATATCTTCAATTCTTGCTTTTCTTATCATGCCATCATAGTAGTACTAGAAATTATCTGCAGCGCTATCAAGTTGAATATCAGCATTATCAATCCTGCGATAAAGCAGTAAAGTGTTGTGCTGTTAATAAGGTTCTTCCCCAGTAGAAACTTCTCCTGTAGTTTGTCGTGCCCGTTCTCTACGCCATTACTTATTACAGTTAGAATGAATATGATCTGGAACACATACACGCCAACAACTGCCTGGAAGTAATATGTTGGCACGCCATCCCCAAATAAGTTGGATAATGTAGTAATCTGCGCGCCTAAGTTCTGTCCTCCGAGCGCCTCAATATTCCCTGACAGCTTTCCAAGAATACAAGTAATCATGCTTGTAATTCCAATTACAATTCCGCTTATTATCGGTGTCAGGAACTTAATCTGTGATTTCATATCAGATATTGTCTCTGCCATCAGATCTTTGAGCCTTTCATTGACTTTGTGGATCTCTTTGATATATCGTGAAACGTTCAATAATGCCTGTGCAGCTATTCTCGGCCCTTTTCTTATGCTCTCGATCAGGACTTTCATGCTTGATTGTATTATTGCAGAGGGATACTGCGTTAACGCTCCGATTTTCGGGTTGAACAGTGCTTCTTTGATTCCCATTCCGAGCTTTGTTATGTTTGCTGCGGCGAGTTTGAAGAATTTTCCTGCTGTCGTATCGCCTACAACTTCGGCAACTTTCTGGAATGCTATTTCTGCAGGAAGCCCATCCCCCAATCTGTTCCCGAGCTGGAATAATGCGCTTGAGAATTCTTCTTCGAGTTTTTTTGATTCTTCCCTTATCTTAATAACGTTCGCACTTCTCAGCCTGTACCATAATCCAATGCTGAATGCTAATGCGAGAGGTATGAACAGGCTCAATAAGCTCGCTCCGAGCCCATATGGCCCTATCATTTGGTCTGCGACATATTTGCTTTCCCTGTAGCCTAAAAGATCAAATCCGGCTATTGTCAGGTCATAGCTTGGGTTTATGAAATGTATTATCTGGGGCAGCAGGCCGATAAACAGGAATACTGATCCAATTATCACCGCGATTATTGCGGGATTTATTCTTAGCTCAGACTTCCCGATCTTGATAATTACGTTCTTGTATTTCTTGATCTCCGGATTCGTTTCAGAAATATCTGTTTCTCCATAGCCTGTAGGCCTTTTGGATAATATATTTCTGGCTAAGAAATACACCGCGATAGGCAATATGATATTATACAGCGTCGCGATATGGTACCATTGCACGCCTTCCATGAAGCTTACGACCAATGGCAGCACTACTAGTCCTAGTATCGGCAGCACGATGCCGAGCATGTGAAGCATCGTAATCGGCCCTTTAAGGTTCTGCGCATAGTGCAGCATTTTCTCATATGTCTGGTCTAGAATTACATCAAGTGCTTTGTCGAGCATTGCGACTCTTCTGTCTTCAGATCCTTCGTATAGGCTGCTCTCGACCAAATGGAACGATTCAACAAACTCTTTGTTTGTTTCCTGCCACTGTTTCAGGTAACTCTCCAGGCTTTCCTTGACCGACTCGAATTTGCCGCTTTCAACATCCCATATGATCTTGCGCAAATCTAAGCTGAGAGGTGGTGCAAGGTGCTGTGACGCAAACTCTATCGCTAATTCTAAATTGCTCGTATGCCTCATGTATGTTACGATATAGAATATGCATATTACCATCTGGTTGCTGCTTTTCATCCGCCATAAGTTTGCGAGATATTCTGGTGTTTTCTGTATGATAACTATTCCTACCAGTCCTACAAGAATAAACACAAAAGCAAAGAACAGGCTTCCGAACAATACTATGCTTGCAAAAAGTCCGAGAAGCATGACCACGATTGGCAGTAATATGCTCAAAGCCATTACTCCGCTTGGTGTGACCTGCAGGTGGCATGATTCTATCGCGGACTGCATCTTCGCTGCTTTCTCGGGCTTTGCTTTTATCTTGAGTATTTTTCCTGCGAAGTTGCATGCCTTCTCGAATATGCCCATTTCTGCTGGCAGCACTTCTTCCCTGAACGTTTTGTATTCCCTACTGAACAGCTCCCCGGACCCTTTTGTCGCTTTGATGTCTAATTGTTCCTTGAGCTTTTGCTTGTATTTTTCTATTAGCTCTTTCATCGTGTTGCTCTTTTCAGCCATTCGTTCCAGCTGAAGAATATTTTTTTGCTGTCTGTTTTTCCCGTGTCTTCTTTCACTTGTTCGGTTATCTTGTGGAATTGGTCATTTGCTTCTATTGCGAATCCTGCCTCCAATAGCGAAGGTTTGTTCAGTTTGATGCTTGTATCGAGCAGTGCCTGTTTCATTTTTGCCCTGAGCATTATGTTGTCCCATATCGCATCCCAGTCTCCTGCCCATTCTTTTATCGTGCCGCCTATTGATTTGACGACTTCGCTGTCTCCTCTTAGCAGCGCATTTGTCGGCTGCAGCTGGTCCGTTTCGGGATCGTATTTCATTAAGTCCACGAAGCCGCCTTCCCTTAGCGGGTCGTCTGTCCATTCTTTTCTTACTTCTGTTATTTGCGTGACTCTCCTTACTCTGTGTATCCCGTCGGGCGATCTTATTGGGTTTGCTACAATTATAATGTCAGTTGCTTTGAAGCTTGTCCTGACCACGCCGAGATCATTTACGACTCTGTCATATACGCCATATGGGCTGTCGCCGTGTATCGTTCCTGCTACTGTATTTGCTAATGCGCCGACTCTCATTGCCTCGTATAGTGCTTTTGCTTCTGTGCTTCTGACTTCTCCGACGATAAGCGCGCTGTCGCCGAGTCTTAATGTTGTTCTTATTCCTTCGTCTGCGCTTACTTCTGTAGTTCCGCGGGTCAGTGCGCTCGCTACTTTCATGCTTTGGATATTATACTCTAGCTTTCTTAGTGCATTAACGGGCAGTTCTAGTGTATCCTCGATTGTGACTACCCTGTTTCGCCTGTTCAGCTCAGTCATAACGCTTCCGAGTAATGAAGTTTTTCCTGCGCTTCTTGTTCCCGCTACGAGCATTGTCCTGTTTCCGTCTACGAGAAAGCTTATGAGTCCTGCAGCCATTGAGTCTATCATTTTGTTTTTCATAAACAATGGAAGTGTCCACGGCCTGTCCCTGTGTCTTCTTAACGCGTATGCGATTCCTGTCGGGTTTAATGGGCTTGTTATTGCTGCAACTCTTGCTCTTGCTTGCGGCAGGACGAGTTCAGCATCAAGGATAGGGTTGGCTTCGTCTAACGGCCTTCCTGATATCATTCTTAGTTTTGATGCCCAGCTCTCACCTTCCGGCACCGTGGGGATTATGTTTGTTGCGCAATCTCCGAACTCTCCATGCACTATGAACATTGGTGTTCTGCCCATTGGTGAGTTTATCACTATGTCCTGGATTTTATCGTCGGATAAAAGAACTTCAATAAGTCCGAATCCTACTGTATACCTCACTAGGATGTCTGCGAGCTGGTCGCGTTCTTTCTGTCTTAGGTGTATTCCTTTCTGTTCGCTTAATTCATCAAGAAGGTCTTTGCTTACGGAGGTGAATACCTGCCTCATCCTTTCAGGGTCTGTAAACTCTGATCTTGTCGGCTTGTGTTCTGCGAGTATCGTTCTTGCTGCGTCAAGCAGTTCATACCTGTCTTCTGAAAGCTTGAATTCCGGCGGGACTATGTGGTATCTGTACTGTATGCTGTCAGGAAATTCAAATATTGTGACTTCTGTTTCTCCGACTTGATATGATGCGATTTCTGTCCCATTGGAGGGATAGGACGCCATTAGTTTTGTGAACATGAAGTCGGGCTTGATCGTTGGTGAGAATATTTGCCTGTAGATTGCCCTGTCTCCGGGTTTGTGGCCTGCGAGCGCATCTTTGTTCTTCTCTACAATCTGTGTTCTTTCTAGGTGCTTTATTATGTCGCCCAGTGCTTGGTTGTACGCCCTTAAGCACATTACTGCTTCCCGCGGCAGTTTCGCCGCTTTCTCTTCCCTTTCGATTCTTTTCAGCGTGACATATGCGCCCAAGGGGTCAGTTTTTAGCGTCATGACTAGCTCTTGCAGCTGTGTTGTTCTGGTGCTGCTCCATTTGGCGCACTCAGGCCTTATATCGAGAAATTTGTACCGTTTGGCTCTTTTGAATACTGCTGCAACTTCTTTTAGGATATTGACTTGGTCGTATTCATATTCAATGTCTCTTTTCTGCATGAATACGATCTTTGTTACTGTGTCAGATTCTGCGAGGATTTCTATGGCTCTTGCCATTGCTCTTGGCTCATCTTCTATGCTTGGGAAGTACGGGCAGTCTTCAGCGTCAACTCTAGCTATTATCTCGTCGCCTTCCTTGACTATTGTGTATTCTCCGCAGGTCATCCTCTTTTCACTACTCTTATAGAGTCAGGTAATTTTTTTAATGTTCTGGTTTTATAGAATATCGTGAATATTTAAAGGTTTACGATGGCAGGAAAACAAAAAAGAGGTATGCTTTCTAAAATAAGCTTGTTTACACTGGTGATGATTTCTTGTGCGCTGGTTATCAGCGTTAGGAACCTTCCCGCTGAGGCAGAGACTGGCATGCAGATGATTTTCTTTGCTCTGCTTGCCGCAGTTGGTTTTTTCATTCCCGTCTCGCTTGTTTCTGCGGAATTGGCAACTCTGTTGCCGAAGCAGGGCGGTATTTTCAACTGGGTTAAGGCTGCATTTGGCGAGAGGCTGGGCTTTGTAAGCAGCTGGCTGCAGTGGACTTATATGATCTTTGGCCAAATTCCAATGCTGTATTTTATTGGTGGTTCTCTGGCATTTGTGTTTATGCCTGCGCTTGCAAATAATAGGTTTTTCATGCTTCTTGTCGTGCTTCTGATCACTTGGTCAGCAACATTT
Source organism: Candidatus Woesearchaeota archaeon (assembly GCA_019323255.1). Taxonomy (GTDB): domain Archaea; phylum Nanobdellota; class Nanobdellia; order Woesearchaeales; family ARS49; genus JAHWHO01. The sequence goes on along the minus strand of JAHWHO010000076.1, from coordinate 1,064 downwards.
TACAATTTCAGGGGCCTTAAGGCGACTGGAAGGCTTAGTACGATTGGCTTTCTCGCAGGAGTGCTTGTGCCTGGTGCGTGCATTATCCTGTTTGGCATTGCATACTGGCTGCTCGGTCATCCGATCCAGCTTGATATGTCTTTTTCAATGAAGAATATGATTCCTGATTTCAGCAAGCTGACCACGCTTGTCTTGCTTGTTGCTTTCATGAGGACATTCACGGGTATTGAAGTTAGTGCGAGCCATGCAAATGAAGTGAAGAATCCAAGGAAGATGTATCCTTTGACGATTCTGCTTGTTGTCATAATCGCACTGGTCATTAACATTTTTGGGTCTTTGGCTGTAGCTATCGTCGTTCCTGCGAAGCAGTTGAGTCTTTCCTCTGGCATTATGGAAGCATTCCATGTGTTTTTCAGCCAGTTTAATCTTTTGTGGCTTGTCCCTATACTGGGCTTGCTGACTGCTGTTGGCGCAATGGGTGAGGTTGTTTCGTGGACGATTGGCCCTGTCAAAGCCGTGTATGAGAGCGCAAAGCAGGGCTCCCTGCCTAAATGGTTCAGGAAAACGAACAAAATTGGAATTCCTACGCATTTGTTGTTTGTTCAGGCGACAGCAATTTCTTTGATCGGCTGCAGTTTATTGTTCCTTCCCCAGCTTAATACCGCTTTCTGGATTGCAAATGCTATGGCGTGCTGTAGTTACTTCTTCATGTATATCCTGATGATACTTGCCTGTCTAAGATTGAGATACTCTATGCCGCATGCAAAAAGGCCTTATCAGATTCCGGGCGGGACTTTTGGTGTTTGGCTTGTGTCGATTGTCGGTCTTGCTACTTTGATGTTTGGCTTCATTGTTGCATTCTTGCCTCCGGCCCAGCTGCACGTGATTGATCCTTCAGTTTACTTAACCGTGACTCTTGTAGGCATCACCAGTTTTATCCTGCTGCCATTTATCATTTATGCGCTTAGGAGATCCTGGCAGGTGTCCAAATGAGTGATTTTCTGAAGAAATATTTGCAGATGAGCCCTTTTGAGCTTAAGAACACGCTTATTGATATGGCGCGC